>LFJI01000221.1 GCA_001235855.1 Candidatus Burkholderia brachyanthoides | reverse complement strand
CTATGGGTTTCTCGTCGCACAGTGCCTCAATGAAGGCGGTAAAAGAAACGCTGAAACCACGGGCGTGTCGCGGATCATCGACGAAAACGCGTTGCCGAAGACGCGGGCGCCGTCGCTGGATACGGCTTCGACGAGCGCGCGTCGCACCGGGCGCTGCTCGGTGTGGGCGTAGTCGAGGCTTGCCTGAAGATTGCCGTCGGCGTCGGTGCCGACCACCATCGGTACGTAGTCGTAGGTGAGCCGTCCGCTGACGGACGTCGGCGTCGATGGGCCGCTGCGCTGTTCTCCGCCACCGCCACCGCACGCGGCGAATGTGAGCGCGGTCAGCGCCGTGAGCGCGCATAGCGCGAAGCGGACGCTCCGGAAGATGCCGGGCGTCCGTGGGTTGGTGCTCTCGTGAGTCATACTCGCCGTGCCTCTGCTCGATTTCTGTGAGGCACGATGCTAGTTTTGCGTGTGGGCTTACCCTATCGGAAATGCCTTAATTGGCGAGCCAGGATGGGGAATGGAATGTGTCGGGGGATGACGCGGCCCGCGTGGTGGCGCCCGGAAAGGGTACGTGATGTGAGTCGCGGCGCCTCAATGCGCCACCTTGACCGCCACCTGCTTCCTCCCGAGCACCCGCGCCTGCAGCACGATCACGAGCAACAAAAACGCCCCGCGAATCACCAACTGCCAATAAGCGGACAAGCTGATATACTTTAATCTATTTTCGAAATTGAGCAGATTGAAAACCAACCCGAGCAGCCCCCCCACGATGGTCATCGCAATCGACCCATCCCCACCGGTCAGCCGCGTGCCCCCCCAGCACCACCGCCGAAATCGCAAACAACTCCCAGCCGACGCCTTCGTTCGGCTGCCCCGCGCTGAGCTGCGCCGCCAGAATCGCCCCGGCGATTCCCGCCAGCAGACCGCTCACCGCATACACCGCGACCAGCGTGCGATCCACGTTCAGCCCTATCAGGCGCGACGCATCCTCACTCCCGCCGATAGCCAGCGCATGCCGCCCGAAGCGCGATGACCGTAGCGCCACTCATCCGACGATCGCCGCCGCGAGCGACACCAGCCCCGGAATTGGCAGGCCGAACAGATCACCCTGGCCGAAGTTGGCGAAGCTCGTATCCGACGAGATCGCCACTGCATCGTTATGACCGAGCAGCAACGCGAGCCCGTGCGCGCCGAGACTCGTTGCCAGCGTGACGATGAACGGCAGTATCCGCATATAGTGTGATGACCATGCCGTTCAGCACGCCGACCGCCAGCCCCGTGCCCGCGCCGGCCAGCACCGCGACCACGCCGCCATGCGGACTCGCAAGCGCGGATACCACGCTCGCCAGCGGCGCCACCGCGCCCACCGACAGATCGATCCCGCCCGTCGCCACCACCAGCGTCATGCCGATGCCGACGATCACGATCGTTACCACCTGCGTCAGATTGACGTTGAAGGTCTGCAAGGACCAGAAGTGCTCGGTAAACAGCAGGTTGAAGACGATCATCGCGATCCAGTACGACGATCTCGCGCTGGATCGCGATGCCGCGCTTCTTTCGGGCCGGTTCCGCCGCCATGACGGCCGCGGTGGGTTGCGTCTTATCGATCATGTTTGGCGTCCTCCACCGCTTCGGCAAATGTCGATTGCTCGCCCTGCCGTAGGCGATCGCATCCATGATTGACGCCTCGTTTATCTGCGCGCCGTCGAGTTGCGCGACCGTTTCGCCATCACGGATCACGACCGCGCGGTCGGCCTCCGCCGTCAGATCCTCCAGTTCCGATGCGGACAGCACCACCACCAGCCCTGAATCCCGCAATTCGCGCACGATTTTCGCGACATCCGCCTTCGCGCCCACGTCGATGCCGCGCGTCGGCTTGTCGAGCAACAGCAAACGCGGATGCGTCGCGAGCCAGCGCGCGAGCAACACCTTTTGCTGATTGCCGCCCGACAGTTCGCGGATCGACTGATCGGGCGAGCGCAGCTTGATGCCGAGCGATTCGATGAAACCGTCCACGATCTCGTGCTGCTTCGCCACATCGACGACACCGCGTTTCGTGAGCGCGGGCAGACAGACGAGCGTGAGATTGTCGCGCACGGAAAGCTCCGGCACGATGCCTTCCACCTTGCGGTCTTCGGTCAGATACGCGATGCCGCAATCGATCGCATCCTTGGGCAACTTGAGGGTTGTGTTTTTGCCATCGACCGTGAGCGAGCATTTTGCCGGACGGTTCGCGCCGAATAGCAAATGCATGGTTTCCGTGCGTTCCGAGCCGAGCAGGCCCACGAGTCCGACGGCTTCGCCCGCATGCACGTCGAGGGTGACGTCGGTGACTTTCGCGCCGGCGGCAAGGCCTTGCGCGCTCAGCGCCACGGCGCCGCGCTTGGCGAGATTCGCTTCCTTCACCGCGCTGTCTTCCTGCACGACGGCGGCGAGTGAGCGAGCGGCCGAGCATCGTCGTCACGAGCTTGAGTTTGTCCATCTCCTGCATGCTGCTTTCGGCGACGGTCTGGCCGTCGCGCATCACGGTGACGCGGTCGCACAGCGCATACAGCTCGTCGAGCCGGTGCGACACGAAGATCACCGCGCGGCCATCGTCGCGCAGCCGCCGCACCATGCTGAACAACAGTTCCACCTCGCGCTCGTCGAGCGACGAAGTGGACTCGTCCATGATGACCATCTTCGCATCCGACGACACCGCGCGCGCTAGCGCGATCATCTGCTGAATGGCGGTCGAATGGTCGCGCACGGGCTTTTTCACGTCGGTCTTCAGGCTCGAACGATTCGAGCAGTTCGTCGGCGCGATGCTGCACCGTCTTCCAGTCGATCAGACCGAAGCGCCGCGGCTCGCGGCCGAGAAAGATGTTCTCGGCGACCGAGCGGAACGGCACCAGATTGATCTCCTGATAGATCGTGCTGATGCCCGCTTCGCGCGCTTCCTTCGGTGTGCGGAAATCCGCCTCGCGTCCGCGAAGCGGATGGTGCCCGCGCTCTTGCGATACGCGCCGGTCAGGATTTTGATGAGCGTCGATTTGCCCGCGCCGTTCTGGCCGATCAGCGCATGCACTTCGCCCGCCGTCATGGTCAGGCGCGCGCGCTTCAGGGCGGCGACACCGCCGAACGCGATGTCGATGTTCTGCATGTCGAGTAGGGGAGTCTGCGGCATCGCTCGCTTCCGATTCAGATGAAAACGCGAGCGTGCCCGATATGCCGGGTGCGCCCGCGAAGCACCTTCACAGCAAAAAGCTCAGTACACGCTCAGTAGCCGCGCTCAATAACCGTACTGCATGCTCTCGTCGACATTGGTCTTGTCGTAGAAGCGGTCCGAGACCTTGACCCAGGGCGGAATCTTCTCGCCCTTGGCGTACTTCTCGGCGACATCGCACGCCAGCGGCCCGAAGAACAGGCTGGATTGCACGCTCGCGCCCAGTTCGCCGGCCTTGATGGCTTCGAGCCCGCCCTTGGTGCCGTCGATGGTGACGATGGTGATGTCCTTGCCCGGCGTCTTGCCCGCGGCCTTGATGGCGGCGATCGCGCCGAGCGCCATTTCATCGTTGTGCGTGTACACGGCGGTCACGTCGGGATGCGCCTGCAGCAGCGTTTCCATGACTTGACGGCCCTTGTCGCGCGCGAAGGCGCGCGAAGTCGCCACTCTGCGACGCGATGATCTTCATGCCCGGATTCTTCGCGATGACTTCATCGAAGCCCTTCTTGTGATCGTTCGCGGCGGAGGTGTCGGTCGAGCCTTCCAGTTCGATGATGCTCGCCTTGCCGCCCGTTGCCTTGACGAGCCAGTCGGTCGCGCGGTGCCCATGATCGATGAAGTCCGAGCCGATGAAGGTGATGTAGTCGCGGCCCGCCTTCGCCATCGACTGATCGATGTTGCGGTCCACCAGGATCACCGGAATGCCGGCCTTCTTCGCCTGCATGACGACCGGCACGAGCGACTTCTCCTGGCGCGGCGGGAACACCAGCATATCGACGTGCTGCGCGATCATGCTCTGGATGTCCGACACCTGCTTGGCGGCGGAACTGTTGGCGTCGCGCTCATCACCATCTGCCAGCCGCACTTGGCGGCGACGTCCTTGAAGCTCTTGGTCTCGGCGAAACGCCACGGGTTGTTGCTCTCCGTCTGCGCGAAGCCGACCTTCAGGGGCTTCTTGTTCGGGATCTTGGGCAGGCCATCATTGGCATGTGCGACGGACAAGCCCCCGCGGTGAGCGTGAGTGCAGTCAGTGCGGCGACGAGCGGGCCCAGGCCCGGTTTCTTGTTTGGCGACAGCATGTCTTCCTCTGATAGGGATGATTGCTTCTTTCTGTCTTTTTGTGATGCCGATGCTTGTGTTGCCCGGTCTGCACTGCTGCGAGAGTTCGATGACCTGTCAGTTGTTAATATTATTAGTGGGCGAGTTATTGCGCTTGTTGCCCTTGTTGCGCCTCGGCGAGCACCTTGACCGGGCCGCGCTCGATGAGCGGGCCGTCGAGCTTGACGGTGCGCCGCCGCACCGGCGCGCCCGCCGCGCGGTTGTGTTCTTCCTGCAAGAGCGTTTCGACCGCCCAGCGGCCGAGGTCGTAGTTCGGCAGCACGACCGTGGAGAGCGGCGGCGGGTACCGCGCGATTTCCTGATCGTCGTAGCCGAGCACGGAGGAGGCGTCGGGCACGCGCAGGCCGAGTTGCTTGATGGCTTCGATCGCGCCGATCGCCATCAGGTCTTGGTGCAGAAGATGGCGGTGGGCGGGTTCGGTTCGCGCATCAGCGAGAGCGTGGCTTCGAAGCCGGTTGCGGAACCCCAGTCGCCCTCGCGCACCATCTCCGGCGCGAAGGGCAGATCGGCGGTCGCCAGTGCGGTGCGGTAACCCTTCAGCCGATCGCGCGCCGCGTCCTACCACGGCTCGCCGTTGATATAGCCGATCCGCAGATGCCCCGCCGCCAGCAGATGATCCGTCGCGGCATGGCCGCCCGCGACTTCCGCCGGCACCACCGACGACACGCTTGTATCGTTCGCGTAGCAGTTGAGCAGCACCGTGGGCACCTTGGTGAGTGCGGCGGGCACCGTGACGCGGCGCGTAAACACCGTCGCGTAGATCACGCCGAGCACGTTCGGATTGCCGAGCGTCGCGTCGAGCACACGCGCTTCGATCTCCGTGTTGCCGTGCGTCGAATAGGCCGCGAGCATGCGGCCGTTGGCGAACGCGGCATCGCGCGCGCCGTCGATGCTCACCACCGGATGCGGGCTGGTGGAAATTTCGTCGGCGAGATAGACGATCAGATTGCGCTCGTTCTGCGCATCCGGCGACGCGAAGGCAATCGGTTCGCGCTGCGTCATGCGGTAGCCGAGCTCGTGCGCGGCGCGCAGTACCTTGTCGCGCGTCGCGTCGGAAAATTTCGCGCCGCTCGCGTTGTCGAGCACGAGCGAAACCGTCGATTGCGAGACTCCGGTGAGTTTCGCGATATCGGTCATCGTCGGGCGGCGTTGTGAACTGCCCCCCAAAAGTTGGACGCGCATCCAACGATTGGGGGGAGGGGTCATGAGCAGGCACAGCGCGCG
>LFJI01000220.1 GCA_001235855.1 Candidatus Burkholderia brachyanthoides | reverse complement strand
CACAGAATGCGACATTTCTATCTGGCAGAACCCCGATATCTGAACTTAAGATCTATGCACAGACCTACAAGGTTGAGCGCCACGGAAAACGTCTGCCGTGCACCGGCGAAGTATTCATTGACTTCCTCACGCGCCTGTTCGATCATACGCGACGCGGCGCGTGCATCGGACGGCGCCGGTTCGGTCACACCTTTCGGAAAATGCTTTTGTCCGACGAAGCAGAGTCCTGTGAGACAACCGCCTTCCGCGCGATACAGAATGGGTCCGAGCGGACTCGGGGCAACATGGATTTCGATCACTACGTGTCTCCACGCGCCGTCATCACGCGACGGCCGTTCTTCAAACGCACGGTTCTAAAGCGAGCCTCAGATGAAGGGATTGTCCGCACTGCCGGTAGGGGTGGCCGGTTCGTCAGGCAGTTTCGTGGGCAGGGACGGCGCTTTCTGCAAGGCATCGACGATGGCGTTCACGGCTTTTTGCAGCGCGAGCGCATTGGCGAGCCCGACCTGATCGCGCGCGTGTCCAGCAGCGTGCGCCATGCGAGCGGCGGCAAGGCGTGCGGACGAAGACGCTACATCATCGCGAGACCGAGCACGAAGCCGCAGAAGTCCGCGCAGGCCGTCGCCGTGCCGATGCCCGTAATCCCCCTAGCCGAAGCGATACACGAACAGCAACACCGCGACGATGTTCACCGCGTTGATCATGCGTGACGAGCGCGAGCCGTACGCGCTGGCAGCCCAGCAGATAAGCCGAGCACGACGTAATTGCCCAGCGCAAACGGCGCGGCCCAGATGCGCGCATGACAGTACGCGCTCGCGGTATCGCTCACGGCCGTGCTGCCGCCGAGCGCCGACAGCGCATAGACGATGATCGGCGCCTGCAACACCAGCACCGCCGCACCGATGCCGAGCGCGAGCATCAGTGTGCGCGCAGCAGGCTTGTGCGCAAGGTGGCGTCGCGTGCGCTGAACGCCTGCGCGACGAGTCCGGTCGTGCCCATGTGCAGAAAGCCGAAGCCCCAGAACACGAAGCTGAACACCAGCCCGCCGATCGCGACGCCGCCGAGATATTGCGGACCGTCGAGATGACCGGCGACGGCGGTATCGACCGCGCCGAGAATCGGCTGCGTGAGATTGGTGAGAACGATGGGAAACGCAAGCGTCAGCACCCGCCTGTGCCAATGGACAGGAGGGCGGCATGCTGCGGGGAAGCGTCGTTGTCGTTATCGTGCGTGGCGCTCAAGTGTGATTCCGTGACGGCGGCGGTGCGGCGACCGCGCCATTGTCCGGAGAGCGGAGTGTTGACGCAAGCTCGCGCGCGATTGCCGATAATGCGTAGCGATCCCGTCATCCGTGCCGCTTATGAAAACCTTTCTGCTCTATGTCGTCACTGCAGTCGCCGAAATCGCCGGCTGCTATTTTCCGTATCGATGGCTGAAGGAGGGCGCGTCGCCGTGGCTGCTCACGCTGCACGACCGGCGGCGGGGCGCACCTACGCGGCGTACGGCGGCGTGTATATCGGCGTGGCGATCGTGTGGCTGTGGGCGGTGGATCGCATACGGCGGCCCACCGCATAGGACGTGGCCGGCGCGCTCATCGCGCTGATCGGGATGAGCGTGATCGCGTTTCAGCCGCACGTTTGACGCGCGCGGTTTCCCCGGCAAGCGCGCTCACGCCTCCAGCGCTAGCAGCGCGAAGGTCGCGAGCCAGTGCTCGCCCATGTAGTCGCCCGCCACATGCGCGATGCCCGACGCCAGATGTTCGTCCGCGCTCGCCGACAGCACGCCGATGCGCGCATCGCCCGCCGGCAGTGCCCGCGCGATCGTGCGCTGACACCACTCGCGGCTCAGATTCAGCCCGTCGAGATGCGCGAGCTTGCCGTCGCTGCGATCGGTGACGGTCGCGGGCACGAACAGCGTCGCCAGATCACGCGGCACGAGAAGCGGCAGAAAGCGCCCGAGCTATTCGACAATAGGCATCGTCAGGCAGCACGTGGCGCATCAGCACGGCTTCCGTCAGCGACGGCAACAGAAAAAACTCGTCGCCCACCGGTTCCCATGCCTGACACGCTTCGTCGTCGCGGAACCAGCGCGTCGCGGTGTCCGTCAGCAGACGCTCGAACGCCGCGTCGCGCACGGTGCGCGCATAGCCGAGCGACAGCGTCAGCGCAAACGCCATGTTGAAATGCGTGCCCACCCGCAGCGGATAAGTCGATTTCGGCAGGAATTCCGTGAAGCGTTCGACGAAAGCATCGGCGAGCGGTTGCAGCGTGCGCGACCAGTGCCTTGCCATCGTCGGACTGCATTGAACGCAACTGGCCGGCGAGCGCGAGCAGCCACGCCCAGCCGTAGGGCCGCTCGAAGCCGCGCGCGGCGGGGCGTTGCAGGTAAGCGACCTCGGCGGCGACGTTCGCGTCGGTGAAATGCGTGTCGATGACCGCGCGGATCTGCGTCGCCTCGGGCAATGACGGAAAGCGGTCGTACAGACGCGCGATCAGCCAGTAGCCGGCACGCACGAATGCCAGTCGAAGCTGCCGTAGAAAATCGGATGCAGCGCGCGGGCTTTGCACGTCCGCCGCGCTCGCCATGACGCGATCGAGCTTGTTGGGATACTCGCGCCTCAAATGCCCGAGTGCGACCTGCGCGAAGCGGGACGCGAGCGCGTCGTTCAACTGGATGGCGGGCGTGTTCGCGGCGGGCTTTCTGATGCGTCCCATCGGCGGCTGGCTGTTCGGCCGCATCGCCGACAAGCACGGCCGCCGCAACGCGATGATGATCTCGGTCCTGATTATGTGCGGTGGCTCGCTCGTCATCACCTTTCTGCCGACTTACGCGAGCATCGGCGCGTGGGCGCCTTTCCTGCTCCTGCTCGCGCGCCTGTTCCAGGGCCTGTCGGTCGGCGGCGAGTATGGCACCAGCGCGACTTACATGAGTAAGGTGGCGCTGCGCGGCCGGCGCGGTTTCTTTGCATCGTTCCAGTACGTGACGCTGATCGGCGGCCAGCTCGCCGCGCTGCTGGTGCTAGTCACGCTGCAACTGTTCCTGTCGACGGAGGAACTCAAGGCGTGGGGCTGGCGCGTGCCGTTCTTCGTCGGCGCGTGCGCGGCGCTGATCTCGCTCTACCTGCGCCGCTCGCTCGATGAAACCACGACCGCCGAAACGCGCCATCGCAAGGAAGCGGGCACGATCGCCGGGCTGATGCATCACAAGGCCGCGTTCATGATCGTGGTCGGCTCACGGCGGGCGGCTCGCTGATTTTCTACACCTTCACGACCTACATGCAGAAGTATCTGGTCAACACGACCGGCATACACGCCAAGACCGCCAGCAATGTGATGACCGCCGCGCTGTTCGTCTATATGCTGCTGTAACCGCTGTTCGGCGCGTTTTCGGACCGCATCGGCCGACGCAAGTCGATGCTCTGGTTCGGCGGCCTTGCCACGCTTTGCACCGTGCCGCTGTTGTACGCGCTGTCCGGCGTGACGAGCCCGTTCATGGCCTTCGTGCTGGTGGGTGCTGGCGCTGGCGATCGTGAGCTTCTACACGTCGATCAGCGGCCTCATCAAGGCGGAGATGTTCCCGCTGGAAGTGCGTGCGTTCGGCGTGGGCCTCTCTTACGCGGTCGCCAATGCGGTGTTCGGTGGCTCCGCGGAATATGTCGCGCTGTTCCTGAAGCGGCAGGACGTCGAATCGGCGTTCTTCTGGTACGTGACGGTGATGTGCGCGATTTCCTTCATTGTGTCATTTTTCGTATGCTCGACCCCAGCAAGGAAGGATATTTGCGCAACGAGCCGTAAAATAGCCGCCCGGGGCGATCGGTTGCGTTTTCTGATCACCATTAGCGCGGACCCTAATGTCCGTTTCGACGAAACGCTGTTTCTCGTCTGGCAATTCAATCTTAAGGTGCTGACCGGTACGCCGGGTGGCACCGGCCGTCTTGCGCGCATGATGAATTTCTCGCCGTTCTTCATGAAAATCATCGTCGTGGGACAGCGGGATTTCAATGAAGAATTCATCCGCGGAATTGAACTCGTGACGGGTTTGCTGCCGCACTGGATGGACGAGCGGCGCGACGCGGAAGAAGTGCCCGCCGACGTGCAGCGCGCCTTAGACGAAGAAACGTCGGTCGCGGTGTTTCGCGGCACCGCGCATCCGCAACCCAAGCGCTCCATTCTGCGCGGCCCGGAGCCGCTACTCTCGCAAACGGAAGCCCACGCCGCGTCGCCGATATTGCGCAGTAGCAGGCCACAAGGCGAATCGCCGGGATCTGCTTTTCAGGAAGAACTGCGAATTGCTGTCTCAGGATTTGCGTCGTCTGAAGCGGCAACTGAGCCTGTTGCAAGTGGATGCGATGCAGCCGAAAGTGGATGAACTGCTCGCCTCGGACCGCATGAGCAAAGCCGCCAAAGCCGACCTCTCAGGCCGGCTCGAGCAGGTCGACAAGCACGTGAAGCTGCTGCATCAGCATGTGGAGAAGCTCGTCACGCTGCTCTCCGGCTCGGACGAGGTCAACGGCGGTGAGTGAGCCATTGAACGAGCGCGCTACTTCTTGATCCCGCGTTGCTCGTCTTCCGTCTCCGGCTCCGGACGCACGGCGATCGGGTCGCTTGCCGGGAAGGTTTCGTCGAGCGCCTCGTCCAGCAGTTCGTCTTCATCGGCCGGGTTGGGCGCCTTTGCGTCGTTCTCTTGGCGTGCCTTCGTCATGATGCGCTCCATGATGCGGTTTCCAGATCGTCTCATTGTTCAACACCCGCTGCGCGCGCATGCGGCGTCAGCGTCCGCGCCGGTAATCCGCGGGCCGCATGCCGGTCCACTTGCGAAACGCGCGCCGGAACGCGCTCGGCTCGGCGAAGCCGAGCGCATCGGCGATCCGCGGAATCGTCTCCTGGGTGTCCGCGAGCCGCGAGATGGCGAGGTCACGGCGCAGTGCGTCCTTGATCGCCTGATAGGTCAGCCCTTCCTGTTTGAGCCGCCGCCTGAGCGTGGCTTCGCCCATGTTGAGCGCCGCCGCGATGCGTTCGCCTTCCGGCCAGTCCGATGGCCGCGTCTGCCGCAGACGCTTGCGCACCCGCGCCGCGATCGAATCCGGATTGCGATACTTGACGATGAAATTCGCCGGCACTTCGCGCAGGAACGTCTTGAGCGTGGTGGGGCGTCTGCACGACGGGCAGGCCGCGCATTCCAGCGACAGATCCACGAAGGTGCGCGGCTGATCGAAGCAAAGCGCGTCGCAAAACATCAGCCGGTATTCGTCGCTGTCCACCGGTTCGGCGCAGCGCAGATGCGCCGCCCGAGCAGCCAGCACAGCAAGCCATAGACGACGATGAAGCCGGTCGCATAGGCGAACATGCTCTTGGGCGCATGCGCGTCCGTCAGCGTGATGCGTACGCGCGCCTCGGCGCATTTGAGCGCGGCTTCGACGAGGCTCACCGAGATCGAATCGCGTTCGATAGGTCTGCGTTGGGTTGGGGTCATCAATAGTACTTACTATGTCACAAAACATTTGAGGTAGCACAGCAATATGGACATCTGTTTAATC
>LFJI01000022.1 GCA_001235855.1 Candidatus Burkholderia brachyanthoides | reverse complement strand
TTGCTGCACACATCTCCGGGAGATTAAACAGATGTCCATATTGCTGTGCTACCTCTCGAGCAGGATCACCGAGCGGCCGCGCTGACTCAGAAAGAATGCCGCCGCGGCGCCCATGAAGCCGCCGCCCACGATCAGTACATCGGCTTGTGCGCGTGTCATTCCGCATCCTCCACGGTCGCGATCGACAGCGGCTTGACGGGCGCCTGCCCGCGCAAGCGCGCCGACCTGCTCGAGCGGCACATGCGCCGCCGCGATGATTTCCGCGCCCGCGTGTCCGCAATACCGCCCCCCGACAACGGCCCATGCCGACACGACTGAACGCCTTCGCGCGCACCTTCCTCGTTCACCACGCGGCGCAGTTCGCCCGCGGTGATGCCTTCGCACCGGCAGACGATGGTGTCGTCGGACAGACGCGCCGCCTGCTGCGCGGGCCATGCGAATGCCTCGACGAGGCCGAGCCGGAGGCGGTCCATCCTGCGCTGCTCGCGCCAGCGTATCGAGTGTCGCAGCGGGAACGTCGCGGCCCAGGTCGATGAGTGCCGCGTGCGCCGCGAGCCGTCCCGCGATCTCCGCGCCATCCGCACCGAGCACGCCAGATAGACGTTCTTCACGCTGCTGCGGCCGAGTTCGTCGATCTCGGGCACCCATTGACGCGTGATCGCATCGAAGCGGAACACGCAGCGTGCGAGATCTGCGAGTTGCGTCTCGGAACGCAAGTGCAAGTGATAGCCCATGCCCACCGCGTCGCATTCGATGCTTTGCTCGTTGCCGTGCGCGTCGTGATAACGCAGAGCGCGTACGCCATCGGCCGCATCGCCCATGAGATCGATCCCGTTCGCCACCGTCACGCCCGAACACCTGAGCGACGCCACCAGCGCACCGCCCTTGCGCAACACGTCGAAGCGCGCCAACAGTTTCAGCAACGCGCGCACGCGGGCGCCCGCAGTCGAGGTATCGAGCACCGCCGCGACATTTGCGCCGGCCTGCACATACTGGTTCGCGACGAGATACAGCAGCGGTCCGGTGCCCATGAAACACGACACGTCTGCCGATCGCGCACGCCTGCGACTTCAGCGCGATCTGCGCCGCGCCGAGGCTCTACGTTCCAGCGAACTGCCGCCAGCCCTTCACGGGCATCAGGCGATCGGTCGCGCCGGGGCAGAGAATCAGCGCATCGTAGGGCACCGTGCTCGCGTGGCCGTCGCGCACCACATGCAGCGTGTCGCGCGCGATATTCCAAGCGAGCGTGCGCGGCCGGTAATCGAGCCGTGCGCGCAGCCGTTCGAAGCTTCGATGCAAGTCTTCCGCGCGCGCCGCTTCGGTGCTGTACAACTTCGCGTACGGCCGCGCGAAGCCTTCAGGCTGACAGCGGTAGATCTGGCCGCCATCGCACGTCCCTTCGTCGATGACGACCGGCCGGATGCCCGCTGCGAGCACCGTTTGCGCGCAGCGCACGCCGGCGGGACCGGCGCCCACGATCACGATACGAGGTTCGCCCATTGCTCCTCCACGAGTCGCGTCACGATATTCATGCCCGCTTCGACATAGGTGCTACACGGTGCTGCACGCGCGAATGCGTTCGCCGTCGGCAGTCCACACCCAGCAGTCCTGGCAGGCGCCCATCAGACAGAATCCCGCGAGCGCCTCGACAGGCGCGCCGTCGATGGTCAATCGAACCGTTTCGCGCCCGCTCTCGCCGAGTCGCACGAAGCGTCCGCCCGTGTGGCCGCTCATGCCACCGCTCCCGCCGCGCCATCGGCTGCGTGATGCCCTTCCGCGCGATGCTTCAGCACATGGCGCAGGAATTCGCGCGTGCGGGCTTCGCGCGGCGAGCCGAGCACGTCTTTCGCGTTGCCCTGTTCGATGATCAGCCCCGCATACAGAAAGCACACGCGGTCGGCTACTTCGCGCGCGAAGCCCATTTCGTGCGTGACGACTAACATCGTCATGCCTTCGCGTGCGAGCGTGCGCATCACGCCGAGCATTTCACCAACGAGTTCGGGATTCAGCGCGGAAGTCAGCTCGTCGAACAGGATCGCCTTGGGCTTCATTGCGAGCGACCGTGCGATCGCCACGCGCTGCTGCCCGCCCGACAACTGATGCGGATACTCATGCAGCCTGTGCCCGAGGTCGACCCTGACGAGCAGTTCGTTCGCCTTGCGTTGCGCCTCGGCGCGCGGCACGCCCTTCACATGCACCGGCCCTTCCATCACGTTTTCTAGCACCGTGCGATGCGTAAACAGATTGAAGCGCTGAAACACCATGCCGACCTGCGTGCGCAACTGGTTGATATGCCGCGAGCGTTGTTCCACGCGCTGATCGAGCAGCTTGACCTCGCCCGAACCCGACGCGCCGATCAGGCACACCACTTCGCCCTGCTTGATCTTGAGGCTGATGCCCTTGAGCACCGGCGTCACGCCGAAGCTCTTGTGCAGGTCCGTGATTTCGATCATTTCAACCTCGTGTGTCGCGTGGTTAGTCTCGTGCGTCGTTCTTCGTGGTGACTCATTTGGCCCGGTGCTTGCCGAAGCGCCGCTCGAGCGCGCGCATCATGCTCATCAGCGGCAGGCTCATCGCCAGATAGCCGATGGCGACCAGCGTGTACACCGTCATGTTCTGAAACGTCGATGCCGCGATCAACTGCCCTTCGCGCGTCATCTCCGCCACCGTGATCGTCGAATAGCCGAAGCCCAGACCCAGAATACTCGCCTCGAACGCCGTCACCTGAATGTGATAGTTTGACAACATGAAGTAGATGTAGAACAGCAGCACGATCATCGGCAGGCCGCGCACGACGTTGATCATCGCGGTCACCAGACGCACGACGACCGGATAGCGCGACATCTTGAGCAGCGCCCACACGAGGCCAAGCACGGTGCTCAAAACCAGCGTTCCCAGTGTGATGACGACGCTCATCACCGCGCCCTGCAGCAGAATCGGTACAAAATCGGCTATATCGTGCCAATGCATTTCAGGCCTTTCGCTTGATGGCTTGTCGCTCGTTACAGTCCTTCATCCCGCCGCGCCGAATCCGCTGCACGGCGGGATGTCCCGTGTTTTTCGAGCCTTTAGCCCGCCATGTGCCACTTCTTGAGGATGGCCTCGAGCGAGCCGTCGGCCTTCATCTTCGTGAGCGCTTCGTTGATCTTGGCGAGCAGGTCGCCGTTGCCCTTCTTCACCGCGATGGCGATATCGAACTTGCGCATCGGCACGTAGCTGTCGTCCACGCGTGTCCCGGCCATCGCACCGGCGGCTTCCTGCGCTTTCAGGATCGGATAGTCGTTGAAGCCCGTGACGATACGGGCGAGCGCGACGTCGCGCGTCATGTCAGCGGGGCTGTCGTACATCTTCACTTCCTTGAAGATGCCGAGCTTCATCAGTTGCGCGCCGTAATCGGTGCCCGTGGGCGCGCCCACCGACATGCCCTTGAAGTCCTGCGGCGAACGGTAGTCCGTCTTGTCCGTGTCCTTCACGATCACGCCTTCGAATGCCGTCACCGGCTGCGAGAAATCGATTACTTCGGCGCGCTTGGGCGTAGGCGTCATGCCTGCCACGATGATGTCGATCTTACCCGACACCATCGATTGAATCAGCACCGAAAACGGCACCGCGTTGTAGTCCACCGCGAAGCCTTCGCGCCGCCCGATCTCGCGCACGACATCGGGCATCAGGCCTTCGATCTTCTGCGTCTTCACGTCGAGGAAGGTGGTCGGCGCGCTCGACGGCGGTGAGCGTCGGCGCATCGGCGGCGTGAGCGACATGCGGGATGGCGGCGAAGGCGATCGACAGCGCAAAGCCCGCGCTCACGGCGAGGCGCTGGACGGCGCTCAGGCCGAAGGTGGAAAACGCGACATGGGGGTTTCCTCAGGGAACAATGGTCACGATCTGTATGCGGTCATGCCGTTCGTGGGCATGATTCGTGACATCCGTTCAATGCAATACGTCCTGCAACCGGTAATACGCGCCGACCAGCGGCAGAAACCACGCGCGTCCGAAATGCCCTGGAATCGCGGGCCATTCGAGCGTCCGCCACGGGTTGCGCGTGGGCGGCACCGAACATCACGTCGGCCATCACGCGGCCCATGTGCACCGACATCTGCACACCGTGGCCGCTATAACCCATCGAGTAAAACAAGCCTTCATGCTGACCCGCGCGCGGCAGGCGGTCCGCCGTCATGTCGACGAGTCCGCCCCAGCAATAGTCGATACACACATCGGCCAGTTGCGGGAAATACTGCGCGATGCCCGCCTGTAAAATGCGGCCGCTCTTTTCGTCGAAGCGCGGGTTCGACATCGTGAAACGCGCGCGGCCGCCGAACAGCAAACGCTCGTCGAGCGTCGCGCGAAAGTAGTTGCCGATATGGCGCGTCGTCACATACGAACGGCGCGTGGGCAGCAGTTCGTCGAGCTTCGCTCGGCCGAGCGGTTCGGTCGCGACGATGAAACTGCCCACCGGCGGATACGCCGGCGAAACCATTGCAGCGGTCCCGTCAGCGACGCGCCGGTTGCGACAATCAGCACGCGGTCCGCGCGCATCGCGCCGCGCGCGCTCTG
The DNA here is from genome assembly GCA_001235855.1 of Candidatus Burkholderia brachyanthoides. Classification (GTDB taxonomy): domain Bacteria; phylum Pseudomonadota; class Gammaproteobacteria; order Burkholderiales; family Burkholderiaceae; genus Caballeronia; species Caballeronia brachyanthoides. The sequence continues at coordinate 11,860 of LFJI01000022.1, read as the reverse complement.
CACTTCGAACGCGTTGCCGCCGAGCGGCTTGAGACCCGTGACCGCCGTGTCCTCGAAAATCTGCGCACCGCGACGCGCCGCTGCTTCCGCGAGTCCCACGCCGAACTTGCCCATGTGCATCTGCATGCCGCAGCGTTGCACTAGTCCGCCGAAAAAACCGTCGGAGGCGATCTCGTCGCGGATCCGCTCGGGCGGCACGAGTTCGACATCGGGATCGACTTCGCGCCAGATCACCTCATACGACTTTGCCAGCGCCGCGAAATGCTGCGGCTTCGCAGCAAGCTTGATCTTGCCGCTATCGCGCAGATTGCAGTCGATACCCTCTTCGGCGATGATCGAGCGCACCGTCTCCACCGCGCCCGCATACGCTCGGTAGAACCCCGCCGCACGCTCGCCGCCGATGCGCGCCGACAGCGACGCATAGTCCTACGCAACGCCGGTATTGCAATGCCCGCCGTTGCGGCCCGACGCCTGCGCGGCAAGCCGTCCTGCTTCGAGCACGACGACCAACACGTCGCGTTTGGCGAGTTCGAGCGCCGCCGACAGACCCCGTGAAGCCGCCGCCGAGCACGGCCACGTCGGCGCGCGCGGGAAGCGCGGGCTGCGAGAAGCGTGGCGCGGTGTCGAGTCAGTAGGAATCAAGCTTCATGCTGATGCTTTTCCTGTCGAGCGTTAGCGGATACGTGAGCGATATCGGACGATGCGTTTAAAGGCCTAGCAGTGAAGCGAGTTGCGGAATGCCCGACACCTCGTTCACGCCGTAATACGTATTGAGCGGCTCGTGACGGCAGTTCACGAAGGACTTGTGCTTGATGCCCATGTCGTACGCGGTCATCAGGTCGTAGCGGAAGCTCGACGAGACATGCAGCACGTCTTCGGGATTGCAGTCGAGTTGCGAGAACATGTACTCGAAGGCCTTTTGCAGCGGCTTGTACGCCTGCGCCTGCTGCGCGGTGTAGACCTTGTGGAACGGCGCGCCGAGCTTGTCCACGTTGCTTTGGATCTGATCGTTCGACGCGTTCGACAGGATCACCAGCTTGTACTTGCTGGCCAGGCGCGACAGGCCTTCCGGCACGTCCGCGTGCGGGCCCCAGGTCGGCACGGCTTCATAGATCTTTTCGGCGATGGCGAAATCGAACGGCACGCCCGTGCGTTCGCAAGTGCGGCGCACCGAATTCACCACCACGTCGCGATACGGCTTCCATGCGCCCAGCACTTCGTCGAGTCGGTAGCCGCGGAAGAATTCGATGAACTCTTCTGTCTTTTCCGGGCTGAGCTTGTCGGCATAAAGCTGGCGCGCGGTCTGGCCCATCTGGAAGTTGGTGAGCGTGCCGTAGCAGTCGAACGTGATGTACTTCGGCTCGAAATCGATCATGGTGTGCATCCTGTCGTCGTGGCGAATCCGTGAGGGATTCAGGTTCAGTGTCGATAGGTCTTTGCTTTCTGCGGTGATGCTTACATCTGGTCGAAATCGATCAGTACGCTCTTGTGGCGCATGCTCGCTTCCAGCGCCTGACATCCGAGATCCTTGCCGATGCCCAACTGCTTGAAGCCGCCGGTCGGAATGATCATGTCGCCGCTGCGGCCGTAACGGTTGATCCAGATCGTTCCCGCCGCGATACGGCGCATTGCGCGCAGCACCTGGCCGATATCGCGCGAATGCACGCCCGCCGCGAGCCCGTACGTGGGATGACTCGCGAGCGCGATGCCTTCGTCTTCATCCTCGAAGGTCTGTACGGTGAGCACCGGGCCGAACAGCTCCTCGCGCACGGCGGGCATCGCGTTGGTTACATTGGCGAGCAGCGTCGGACGATGAAAATAGCCTTTGCCGGTGCCTTCGAAATAGTCGCCGCCGAAGATCACCTCGGCGCCCGACGGGCGGCTGTCGTCGAGCAGCCAGTCGATGCGCTCTGCCTGTGTGCGGCTGATGATCGGCGAGTAGGTGGTTGCGCCGCTCCACAGCGGACCGGGCGCGACATGCGCGAGTTGCCCCTCGATGGCTTCGATGAGCGCATCGGCAATGTCCTTGTGCACAATGAGGCGCGTACCGGCCACGCACGCCTGACCACCGTTCGCGATGAAGCCTCGCGCGATGCAGCGCGCTGTGTGCTCCAGATTCGTCACGCGTTCGAATACGAGTTGCGGGCTTTTGCCGCCGAGTTCCAGCGTGACGGGCTTGGTGCCGTGCATGGCGGCATCGCTCATGATGGCGGCGCCCGTGCGCGTCGAGCCGGTGAAGCTGATCTTCGAGATATCGGGATGTTTCTTGAGCGCAGCGCCCGTTGTCGAGCCGCGTCCGTTCACTACGTTGAAGATGCCCGGCGGTACGCCCGCTTCGATCGCCAGCTCGGCGAGACGCAGCGTGGAGAACGGCGTCATCTCGGACGGCTTCAACACCACGGCGTTGCCTGCCGCGAGCGCGGGGCCGCTCTTCCACGAGCACATCGATAGCGGGAAATTCCACGGCGTGATCGCGCCGATCACGCCATACGGTTCCGACGCGACGAAGCCGAGACTGTCGCAGCGCGTCGCCGCAATATCGCCGCCCATCTTGTCGGCTAGTTCCGCGAAGAAGCAGATCGCTTCGGCCGTGAACGGCACATCAGATGCATACGATTCGGCGATCGGCCGCGTGGAACTGACGGTTTCGAGTTGCGCAAGGCTCGACGCATGGCGGTCGATCAAATCGGCCCAGCGCACATCACCTTCGCCCGTTCGCGCGGCGGGCGCGTGGCCCAGCCGCTGGTCTTCAACGCGACGAGCGCGTTGCTCACCGCGAAGTCGATCGTCTCCGCCGATGCGTTGGGCACATGCCCGAGCAGCTTGCCATCGGAAGGACGAAGCACGGCGATCTGCGCTTCATCGGTCCGGTGATACGCGGCGCCGCCGATGAAATGCCCTTGCGGCAACGGAACTGTAGAGGGATCGAAATCGAGTGACGGAGTGGACATGCCCGGCCTCTTCGGTAAGCGCCTCGCGACGCTTTCAGGAATACTGCCATCCGTTCATCAGGCGGGTGCCAGAATAAACGAACATCGAATGAAATTCATTATAGTGAACGCGAAATGAATTCCTAACGATCAAAAAATAATCCTGCAAAAAAGTTGATGCTGCGATGCGATGAAACGTGCGCGTGCGGACATGCGAACGTCTTGCGGCACGGCCGTGTGCGCCGGAACGAACAAGTTGTGCGGGCTGGGGAAACCGAGCAGGCGGCCCCTGCCGCGAATGAACAGTCTAAAACGACCGAGCCTTCGAGCACCAGCCCCGCTTTTTCGCCGATGCTGATCAGCACTTCCTCCGAGCCGGATCTGGCGATGACCATCATCTGCAGATCGTGATCGCCATGCGGCGACAACAGTTCCTTATGCATACCGTTCTTGCCGACTTCGAACAGCAGACGCTCGGCGGCGCGGCGCACGAAATCGCCTGCCACGGGGTCCGAAACCGCGTCGTCTTCTTCGAGTAGCGCGCTGAGCGGCACTTCCAGCGCCTGACGCAGTTTTTCGAGAATGCGCACCGAAGGATTGGCCTTGTTGCGCTCCACCTGACTGACGGTGCCGACGGACACGCCCACGCGCGCATCGCCAGTTCGTTGACCGACAGGCCATGCGCGATGCGCAACGCTTTCAGCCGCGCGCCGACTCGGCATGGCTGAGTTCGGCCGGGGCCCGCTTGTTGGTTTGTGTGCGCTGCATGTCGTTTCTATCCAGTGACGGTGCGGGCGGCAGGCCCGCTGCTTCTTTCTGCCGGGCGCGAGAGCGGCATTGAAGATTTCGCGCGAGTTTACTCATTATATTGAATAAATTGAATAAAACCGCTTTCGCTGAACTTCAAAATTGAAATTGAGGTTAGCGAGAGTATGGAGCCGCCGGACAAAAAGATCGTCCTATCAACCGAACGGGGCCGTGTGGGAGAGTCGAACCTCATCATGCCACCCGCAGGAGAACGCAGTGTCAGACTCATCCGTCCGCAATAGTCCTCTCTACCGTCCCTTCACCGCCGACGACATTCCCACCGCGCACGGCCTGTCCGTGGCCGTACAATGGCCGCATCGCCCGGAAGACTGGCGTGACATGTTCAACGCCGGGACCGGCTTCGTCGCCGAAGATGCGGGCGTCGTGATCGGCACCGCGCTGTGCTGGAAGTTCGGCGCGCAACGCAGCACGCTCGGACTGGTGATCGTCTCGCCCGAACAACAGGGGCGCGGCATCGGCCGCAAGCTGATGGAACTCGTGCTTGAGGAACTCGGCGAGCGCATTACGTTCCTGCACGCGACGGAAGCTGGCAAGCCGCTCTACGAGAAGCTCGGCTTCGCGGGCTGCGGCTCGATCGATCAGCATCAGGGGCCGATCACGGAAGTCGCGGCCATCGCGCCGCCCGAAGGCGAACGTCTGCGCGCGATGACGCACGACGATCTCGCCAAGGTCGTCGAACTCGCGTCGCGCGCGAGCGGCTTCGACCGTAGCGCGACGATTCCCGCGCTGCTCGAATCGGCGCAGGGCGTGGTGCTCGAACGCGACGGCGAGATGCTCGGCTTCTCGCTGCTGCGCCGCTTCGGGCGGGGCCATGTGATCGGGCCGGTCGTCGCCACCGCCTCCGCCGATGCCGTGCGCGCGAAAGCGCTCATCACGCACTGGCTCGCGCAGAACCCCGGCGCGTTCGTGCGCATGGATGTGCCGGCGGGCACCGGCATCAACGACTGGCTGACGAGCGTCGGCCTCAAGCACGTGAGTTCGGTCGTGAAGATGATGCGCAACGCGCCCGCGAACGAACACAGCGGCCTGCCGGATGCAACGTACCGCGCGTTCGGCATCATCAATCAAGCGATGGCCTGAGCTTTCTGAGCACCCCGACACACCATGACCCTTCTCTATAAAGCCGATCCGGTACGCGGTGCCGTGTGGGCCGAACGCTTCGCCGCGCTCGCGCCGGATACGCCCTTTCGCATCTAGCCGGATATCGGCGATGCGAACGCGATCCGCTATCTGGTCGCGTGGTAGCCGGACGATCTCGCCATCACGCTGCCCAATCTCGAAGTGGTTTTTTCCGTGGGCGCGGGCGTCGATCAGCTCGATCTCGCGCGCATCTGCCGGTGAATGCGGATGATCGAACCCGGCATCGTCGACGGCATGGTCGAGTATGTGACCGAAGCCGTGCTCGCCATTCATCGCGACCTGTTCGACTATGCGTTGCAGCAGCAGGCGCGCACCTGGCGCGCCATGCCGCTGCGCCCGGCCACGTCGCGCCGCGTGGGCGTGCTCTGGGCCTCGGCATGCTCGGCACGGCCGTGCTCGAGCGCTTGCGGCTGTTCGGCTTCGATTGCGCGGGATGGAGCCGCTCGCCGCGCGAGATCGAAGGCGTCGCGTGCTGCTTTGCGGGCGACGCGTCGCTCGATACGTTTCTCGCGCGCACGGACGTGCTCGTGTGCCTGCTGCCGCTCACCGACGCCATGCGCGGCCTGCTGAACAAGGACATGTTCGCGAAGCTTCTGGCGGGCGCATCGCTCGTGCATATGGAGCGCGGGCCGCAACTCGCCGCCGCCGATCTGCTCGATGCGCTCGACCGCGGCCACATCCATAGCGCCGTGCTCGACGTGACCGATCCCGAACCGCTGCCTGCCGACCATCCATTGTGGACGCAGCCCCGCGTGCGCATCACGCCGCATATCGCGAGCGCGATACGGCCCGATACCGCCGTCGATGCGGTGCTCGACAACCTGCGCCGTCATCGCGCGGGCGAACGGATGATCGGCGAAATCGACCGCACGCGCGGTTACTGAATTGCCACACATGGAGGTTTGAAGCAAATATGGATGCCTATCCGATCGAAGTCGAGTTTCCCGATATCGGCACACATGCGCAGGGCAACACGGGCATTGCCTACCTGCACACGTTCGATTCCGGCGTGCCCGGTCCGCATGTGATGATCAACGCGCTCACGCACGGCAACGAAGTGTGCGGCGCGATCGTCGTCGATGAACTGCTGCGCGCGAAGCTACGCCTGAGGCGCGGCACGCTCACGCTGTCCTTCGCCAACTTCGATGCCTACGCGCGCTTCGATGCCGTGTCGCCCGACAAGGCGCGCTTCGTCGATCAGAACTTCAATCGCGTGTAGACCGCCGCGAAGTTCGACGACACCGCGACACGCTCCTCCGAACTGGATCGCGCCCGCGCCATGCGCCCGGTCATCGACACGGTGGACCTGCTGCTCGACCTGCACTCGATGCACAAAAAGAGCCTGCCGCTGATCGTCGCGGGACCGCTCGACAAAGGCGCGGACCTCGTGGTGGACCTCGGCACGCCCGCCACCGTGATTCGCGACGGAGGCCATCCCGAATGCCGCCGGATGCGCGACTACGAAGGATTCGGCGACACCGCGAGCCCGAAGAACGCGCTGCTGATCGAATGCGGACAGCATTGGGAAGCGGGCGCGGTGGACGCCGCGCGCTTTCTGCTGCTGGCGGGTATCGTCGATGAAAGCGATCTGCCCGCCGGATGGATCCGGCCGTTGACGGACGAAACGCGCGTGCTCAGCGTCACGCAACCGGTGGTTGCGAAGAAGCATGGACTTTCGCTTCGCGGGCGCGTACACGGGCCTCGAAGTGTTCGATCGCGAGGGTGCCGTGATCGGCTGAAACGAAGGCGAGGCGGTCACCACGCCCTACGACGACTGCATGCTCGTGATGCCGTCGCTGCGTCAGTTGCGGCCCGGCGTCACCGTGGTCCGGCTCGGCCGGATCGAACGGCGCATCGATCTCACTCACTCCACGCAAGCCAAGCTAAAAGGAACCCACAACGTGAAAGTTCAGCAGATCAAACAGGCCGTCAAGCTCGATGGACTCGAAGACTGGGGCATGGCTGGCCTCCCCGGCACCGAACCCGCACGCGTGACGGGCCGCCAGATGGTGATTCCCGGCAGCGAGGCAATCGACACCGGCGTGTTCGAATGCTCGCCGGGCACGTATCGCCGTTCGGTGAAGCAGGCGGAAGTCATGCATTTCGTCGCGGGCGCGGGCACCTTCACGCCCGACGGCGAGGACACCATCCACTTCCGCAGCGGCGACACGCTGTTCTTCGAAGCGCATACGGAAGGACTGTGGGAAGTGGCCGAGACCATGCGCAAGATCTATGTGATCTTCTGAAGCGGCCTTCTCAAGCAACATGCCGCGAGCGCTCGTTCGCGACTTCTCGGGGCGTTACATCATCTCCGGGCTGTGCAGCCGCGTGCCGTCGCTGAAGCGGTTCAGGCGATACGGACCGACGTCGAACTGCGGCGCTTCGTCCATCACCAGACGGCTCACCAGCATGCCAGCGCCCGGGCCCAATCCGAAGCCGTGGCCGCTGAAGCCGGACGCGATCACGAGGCCGGGTTTCGCATCGACCTTCGAGATGACGGGGACGAGATCGGGCGTCGTGTCGATCGCGCCTGCCCTGCCCATGCGTGAGCGATGCGCAAGCCCGACAACTCGGGAAACACGCTCGCGACGTTGTACAGCGAACGCTCGAGCCATTCCACATCCGGACGAGGATCGAGCACGCGGTTTTTTTCGAACGGCGTGATGTCGCCGTCGTTCCACGTCGCGTTCGCTTCCGGCCCGTGAAAGAAGCTGGAGCCGACGCGAATCTTCAGTTTCTTCTTCAGCTTGCTGCGGAACATGGTGCGAAACTTCACCGAATGCCGCAGGTTTTGCGGCGCGAGTTCCACGCGGCCATAACCCGGCACGGCGATCGTATAACCGCCGTCGAGCCTGCGCCTGAGCGCGAAGTTCGGCCCCGAGAAACAGTCTTCGATCACACCCGGCGCTTCCGCCGTGCGCAAGGCCGTGCCCATCACGTTGATGGCGGGCAGGTCGATACCGTGACACTGGCAGAACAGCGCGCTCCAGGCGCCGCCCGCGAGCACGACGGTATCGGCCGCAAGCCTACCGCGCTCGGTCCAGATGCCGGAGACACGGCCCGCGCTGATGTCGAGGCTGCGCACCGCGCAGTTCTGATACACCTTCGCGCCGAGCCGCTGCGTGCCGCGCGCGATGGCGAGCGCGGCCTTCGACGGTTCCGCGCGGGCGAGCCACGATTCCCATTGCGCGACATCGGCCTGATGCTCCGTACCGTACAAAATGCCCGCCTTGCGAAAGCCGATGTCCTCGCCGAGTTCCGCGCTCAGTTTGCCCCAGCGCTTGAGGCCTTGCATCGCGAGAGGCAGTTCGTAGAGGTCGCGATTCTGCTGACGCACCCAGCCCCAGTTGCGCCCTGACTGCTCTCCGCCAATGACGCCCTTCTCCAGCAGCACCACCGACACCCCGCGCCGCGCCAATTCATACGCGGTGCTGACGCCGACGATGCCGCCGCCTATCACCGCAACTTCGCATCGTTCGGGGAAACCTTCGCTGTTCGTGACCTCGTCGATCCTAAGCATGTTTTGCTGACCAGATGGCACCCACCCCAGCGGCGCGAGTAGGGGAAGAATGCGTCGTGGCGCACGATGCGTCACACCTTCGCTCGTTAGACGAATGTCGCATGCTTCGCGCGGCGGGAATAGGACGTTCTTCTTGTCCTGCGCGTCAAGGCGTTGCATTTACCTCGATGCTATGCTGCGGGCGAGCTCCCGCGCCCGGTCGCTCGCCTCGTGGCGCGACGCGTGATCCTGCCTCCGGTCCGAACAAGGTCTTCTCGACGGTGATTACATGGAAATCCGTGATACCGACCATGCGCGCCCACATCTTCAGATATGCCGTCTGGAAGTCGTATTCGTCGGGCGGAAAATCCGGGCTGAGTTGCACACCGCGCGCCGCGACGGTGACGACCGATCGTCCGTTCAGCGTGCCGTTCAGTTCGCGCTCGTCGAAGGTGAACAGCACGTCTTTCTGCGAAATAACGTCGATGAGTTGCTTCAGACGATAGGGGATGCGGAAATTCCACATTGGCGAACTGAAGAGAATCAGGTTCGCCCGCCTGAAACGCGCGGCGAGCGTTTCGACGGTACGCCGCCATGCCTCGGCCTGCCGCGCATCGAGCGCGCGGCCTTCGAGGCCGGCGTATTTCGCTTCCAGCACTGGGCCGTCGAGGCTGGCAGGTCAGTGTCCCACACGTCCAGCGTATCGACGCCGCCATCGGGGAAGCGCGTCTTCCATGCTTCGATAAAGGCATTGGCGACTTGCCGCAAGGCCGAGCGCGTCTTGCGAGGTGATGCGATCACGTGCAGCAGATGCATGGCGGTCTCCACGAAGTTGATCGGTGCAGTCGTTCCGGTCGATGCTACTCCTGCGCCGCGATTCGCGCGTCCGGTGCTCCGGACGCACATCGCTTGCTTTATTTTTTGATGACGACTGTCATCTAAAACACTCAACGACGGATGTTTCAACGCCATGAGGAAATCCCGTGCCGAAACCGAAGACACACGCCGCCGCATCGTAGATGTGACGTCGCGCGCGTTCAGGGCCAACGGCATTGGCGCCACCGGCGTCGCCAATCTGATGGCCGAAGCCGGACTGTCGCACGGCGGCTTCTACCGGCATTTAGAATCGAAAGATGCCCTGGTCGCGGAGGCATGCGCGGCGGGCTTGTCCGAACTCATCGACCGGGTCGAAGCGGCCGTGAACGAACACGCCGGCAAGGGCGGCTTCAGGGCCATCGTCGATGCGTATGTTTCCGCGCAACATCGCGATACGCCGGAAGACGGCTGCTCCATCGCGGAACTCGGCAGCGAACTCGCGCACGCGGATTCGGCAACGCGCGCGGTTTCGACGAACTCGTGGAACTCATGGCGAAGCGCATCGGGCGCAGGCAGAAGGACTCGGCGCGCTCAGAAGCCGTCTTCGCCCTTTCGGCGATGATCGGCGCAATCACGATGGCGCGCATCATCGCCGATCCGGAAGCCTCGCGCGCGGTCCTGCGCGACGTCAAACAGCACCTGGACAAGATGTAGCCGAGAGGCGGCGCCGCAATGGAGACGATGCTTTTCAGCGCTTACTGTGTATATACACTATTTGGGGAGTATGAAACATGGAGCAACGTAAATTTCTCGTTACCGGCGCGACCGGCAGAACCAGCGCCCAGACCATCCGGCATCTGCTCGCGGACGGCCATGCGGTGCGCGCCTTCGTGCATTCGGAAGACGCGCACAGCGAAGCGTTGCGGCGTCAGGGCGCGGAAGTCGTGGTCGGCGACCTGCTCGAACACAACGACGTGATCCGTGCGCTGGAAGGTGTCACGGGCGCGTACCTCTGCTATCCGGTGCGGCCGGGTTTCATTCAGGTGACCGCCTATTTCGCGGATGCCGCGCGCGAGGATTCGAAGAGTCATGGGCGCGCGATCACTGGATCGCGGAACGCGTGCTGGACTGGTCGGGCGTGCCGACCGTGCATATCCGGCCAACCTTCTTCTCCGAATGGCAGACCTTGCACGATGTAATCGTGAAGGAGGCCGCATCGCGCTGCCGTATGGCGACGGATGTCACGCGCCGATTGCGGCGGAAGATCAGGTGCGTCTGATTGCGACCGTGCTCGCGCAACCAGCGGCGCATATCGGCAAGACCTATACGTTGTGCGGTCCCGTCGAGATGAATCAGCAGCAGATCGCCGAGAAAATCTCTGAAGTGCTCGATCGCAAGATCGTGTATCGGCCGGCAAACATCGAGGAATATCGCGCACATCTCGACCAGTATCCGCTGCCGGAGTTCGTCATCCAGCATTTTCTGGCGATCGCCATCGATTACCAGAACGGCGTTTTCGCAGGCGTGGATGGCGTGATCGGCGAGATCACGGGGCAAGCACCGCAAGGCATCGGCTATTTCGTCAAGGCGAATCGCAGCACCTTCGGGCATTAATCAAAACGTTCACTCACCATAGGCAAACGAAAGGAGCAGCTTCCATGAAGCTCAGCGGCAACACTAATTTTCATCACGGGCGCGACTTCGGGCATCGGCCGCAGACCCGCCGAGGCATTTCATGCGCGCAGCAACAAAATCATCGTCGCCGGACGCAGAAAGGCGCTGCTCGACGAAGTGACGCGCCAATCCCGGCATGGATGCAGTCGGACTCGACGTGAGCGATCCCGAGCAAATCGCGCATGTGAGCGAACATCTCATCGCGAAGTATCCGGCGCTCAATGCGCTGATCAACAACGCGGGCATCATGCCCTTCGACGATGTGACCGGCCCGCTCGACGACGCGCAGGCGAGAGCCGCCTCGTCACGACCAACCTGCTCGGCCCAGTGCGAATGAGCAGCGCGCTGATCGGGCATCTGAAGAAGCAGCCCGACGCGGTCATCATTAACAACAGTTCGGTGGTGGCTTACGTGCCGCGATGTCGATGGCTGGGCTGTATTCGGCCACCAAGGCCGCGATCCATTCGTATTCGCTGTCGTAACGCTTCGCGCTGCGCGATACCGGCGTGCGCGTGCTGGAGATCGCGCCGCCTTGGGTCGACACCGATCTGGTCGGCAAGAGCGGCGATCCGCGCGCGATGCAGGTCGAGCCGTTCAATCGCCGAAACGATGACGCTTCTGGAGACGGCCGAAACGGAAGTGGTGGTCGAAGCGGCGCAGGTCTTCCGCAATAGCGCGGGACCGACCGAGCATAGCTTCGTGCGCGACTTCAATCAGATGATCACCGACAATCCGCTGCCGTTGCCTTGAGGGCGAGGTGCAGGAGAGCGGCCATGCTCATCGCACCGACGTAACCGATTGCGCGTGCGCTTCACGCTTCGCGGTACATTTCGGTTCGCGAATCCAGATGAACGCGCACAGTTCAGCATCGCGATGCGCCCGTGGTGGCCACTGCTCTGGATCGCTACGCCGTCGGGCGTGACGGTAATACGTCGACGGAGCGATCGGCAGCATGCGGCAGATCGGCTCGACA
>LFJI01000219.1 GCA_001235855.1 Candidatus Burkholderia brachyanthoides | reverse complement strand
TGCCGGGTGGTGTGGGAGGGGATCGGTTAGGTTACTGGCCGCCCCTATCCCGATTGCGGCGGCCAAACGCACCGGCGTCGGTCAGTCGCGCGACACGCGCCTCTCGATCAGCGCGCGATAGTGGTCCGTATCGGGCGGCGTGTTCGAGCGCTGCGCCTCCCAGATCACCTGACCGAGACACTCCATGATGGCGTGCTGCGCATCGTGCGACGAGCCGAGCCGCGCGGCCAGCTTGTCGTGCGCGCGGCGGATGCCGGGCGGCTGATCGATCGACAACTGTTCGCTGATCGCCAGATGCATCGACAGATGCAGGAACGGGTTGGTCTGCCCGCGATCGGACGAATAATCGGTATCGCGCGATTCGGGATTCTGCAGCGCGTCGTGATACTTGGGATGCTCGCGTATCCAGTCGGCGGCCATGCTTTCGAGCGGCGTGAGTATCTCGTTCGCGCGCTCCTTGCGCCAAGTTTCGGTGAAGAACTGGCGAACTTCGTCACGGCTGGGATTGAACATAGGCTATTGATTCGATTGCATGTTTTTAACTGTTATTGTAGAGCGTAGCGGCGTGCGCCGCTTACTCGGCGGGAGCGGGCGTCTTGGGCCGGAATTCGCACAGCGGCTCGATCACGCAATGCCAGCATTCTGGCACGCGCGCTTTGCAGACATAGCGGCCGTGCAGGATCAGCCAGTGGTGCGCGTCCTGCAGAAATTCTTTCGGCGTGAACTTTTCCAGCGCTGTTTCGACGGTGCGCACGTCCTTGCCGGGCGCGAGCCCGGTGCGATTCGCCACGCGGAAGATATGCGTATCGACGGCGATGGTCGGGTGTCCGAACGCCGTGTTCAGCACCACGTTGGCGGTCTTGCGACCGACGCCTGGCAGCGTTTCGAGCGCCGCGCGATCGCCGGGCACCTCGCCGCCGTACTGATCGATGAGGATGCGGCACGTCGCGATCACGTTCTTCGCCTTCGTGCGATACAAGCCGATGGTGCGAATGTGGTCCGACACGCCTTCCTCGCCGAGCGCGAGCACCGTGGCCGGCGTATTGGCGACGGGAAACATTTTGCGCATCGCCTTGTTGACCGAGACGTCGGTGGCCTGCGCGGAGAGCATCACGGCGATCAGCAGTTCGAACGGCGTCGTGTATTCGAGCTCGGTGGTCGGGTGTGGATTGAGTTCTCGCAGCGTTTCGTAGATCGCGTGGCACTTCTTTGCGTTCATCTCGGTGTGGGAATCGTTATCGTTCGAATCCGGATCGCGCGGCTCGCTCATGTCCAGACGGCAGCGGCGCGCTTCCGCAGCATCGATTTGCGCCTGCACGGCGGCGCTGACGTGCTCGGTGTTCTTCGCTCCGGCGCCGAGCTTCGCCATCTCGTCCTTCTTCTTGCGCGCGCGGTCCAGCGCCGCCTGAATGATCGCGCGTTTTTTCGCTTCCGGATCGTCGGCGGGCGGCGCGACTGGCTTGTTTTCGTCCACCGGGGAGGGTGGGTCCGTGGGCGAAGCATCGGCGGCGGAGCCGGCATGGCGTGACGCCTGACGCGCATTCACCCGCGCCTCTGCCTGCGCAGGCTCACGCGCTTGCCGCGCGACGTGCCGGTCGTGGCGCGCGCGGGCGTCGTCGGCCTGCTGCGGGCTCCACGCGTCCCAGCCGGTCGCAGTGCCGGTGACGGGAATCATCGCGATGCAATCGACCGGGCAGGGCGGCACGCACAGGTCGCAGCCGGTGCACAGTTCGGGGATGATCGTGTGCATCTGTTTGACCGCGCCGACGATGGCATGGACCGGGCACGCCTGAATGCACAAGGTACAGCCGATGCAGACGTTCTCGTCGATGACGGCGACCGGCCGCGCGCGTTCCTCGCCGTGGGTGGTGTCGAGCGGAATCACTGGCTTGTCGAGCAGGGTGGCGAGCCGCGCAATGCCTTCCGCGCCGCCCGGCGGGCACTGGTTATAGTTCGCCTCGCCGGTGGCGATGGCTTGCGCATAGGGCCGGCAGGCGGGGTAACCGCACTTGGTGCACTGGGTTTGCGGCAGCAGGTCTTCGATGCGCTCGGCGAGCGGCTTGCTCAAGGTCGTAACGGATGCGGTCACAGGGATCGCTGAGGCTTGGGGACCTTCGGGCAGCGTCCGGTCCGGACGGATACGGCGACGGCTCATTTTCAGGCCGCGCCCGGCGCCGGGATAGACGGCTCGCTGCATTCGGCGCGCGTCCGACGAATCGGCGCGCACTCGACTTTTAAAGGTTCAAACAAAGATTTAAGCGGCATTATCGCCGAAGTCGGGAATACTCGTGACGGGGGCCTTCGATCCCAATTGCCAACGCTTTGCGAAGTACGCGTAATCAAAGGGCTTTTCCGTTTGACCGCAGGACGGTGTTCCCCAATAACTTGGCGTGCTCGTTCACGTCATGTACCCAATGCGGGCCGCGTGACGCATATCCGGCAACGCGGCTCCCGACTCATGTCATCATGAATCAGCCGAAAATCAAAAGAGATCCTGAAGGTACCCGGCGCCGTATTTTGCTTGTGGCTGCCGAGGAATTCGCGGCAGGCGGCCTGTTCGGCGCGCGCGTAGATCAGATTGCCCGCCGGGCGGAGACCAATGAGCGCATGCTCTATTACTATTTCGGTAGCAAGGAGCAGCTGTTGCTGTGCTGGAGCACGCTTTCGGCGCACTGGTCGAAGCGGAGCGCTCGCTCGACCTCGATGGCGTCGCGCCGATCGAGGCCATCACACGCCTGGCGCATTTCGTTTGGGATTATTTCCGGGATCGTCCGGAGTTTCTGCGGCTCCTCAATAACGAGAATCTGCACGAGGCGAAATATATCAAAGGATCGAACCGCATCCGCGAGATCATTTCGCCGATCGTCGAGACGACCAAGTCGATTCTCGAACGCGGTCAGAAAGCGGGACTATTCCGTCAGGATGTCGATCCATTGAAGATCTATATCGCGGCAACGGCGCTCGGGTATTACATCGTGTCGAACCATTTCACGCTGAACGCAACGCTCGGTCTCGATTTCAGCGAGCCGCAGCAGCGCGAACAGATGATTCGCATGAACACGGAACTGCTGCTGTTGTATCTGACGCGCCGCTGACAGGCGAGCGAGTCTGAAGAGAAAAAACGTCGCGCTTTTTGCAAGGTGCGACGTTTTCGTTTGGGGCTATGGAATCGAATCGGTTTCGAACCGCTCGCGCGTGGTTGCAGCGACGAGCCGCGACAAGCAGCCCGAATCAATTCGCCTTCGATGCCCGTTGCCGATGCGCTCAGGCGGGAACCGCTTCCGTCTTCGGCGTCTTGTCGTGCTCGAGGATGAACTCGCGCAACTGCGGATACACCATCGCGCGCCAGCGGCGGCCCGAGAAAATGCCGTAGTGGCCGGCTTTTTCCACTGTGAAAGGCGCTTGTGCTTGGCCGCGATCCCGGTGCACAAATCGTGCGCGGCGCGCGTCTGGCCGCTGCCGGAGATATCCTCCCCAGTTTGCCTTCGATGGTGAAGATTGCCGTGCTCTTGATGTCGTGCGGACGCACCATCTCGCCGTTCACTTCCCACGTGCCTTCCGCCAGCCGGAACTCCTGGAACACGATGCGGATCGTTTCGAGGTAGTACTCTGCCGCCATGTCGAGCACGGCGTTGTATTCGTCGTAGAAGCGGCGATGCTGTTCGGCGTCTTCATCGTCGCCGCGCAGCAGGTTTTGATAGAAGTCCCAATGGGCCGTCAGGTGACGTTCCGGATTCATCGCGACGAATCCCGCGTGTTGCAGGAAGCCCGGATACAACTTGCGCCCCACGCCGGGATAGTTCGCCGGCACCGTGTAGATGACGTTGTTCTCGAACCACTCGTACGAGTGTTCGTTGGCGAGCGAGTTAACCGAGGTCGGGCTGCGCCGCGCGTCGAGCCAGTCGGTGATGTACACTTTGTGGTCCTGCAGCAGCGTTTTCACGGTGTCGCGCAGCAGGATCGAGGATGGCCCGACAAAGGCGCGCAGACCAGCACGATCGGCTCGTCCTTCAGCTTGGTGACGGTCGCGCTGTCGTCGTCGGCGAAGCGCTTGAAGCGCGCAGGCGGCAGAACGGCTTTTCGATGACCGTCTGCTCGACGATCGAAATGTTGTGACCATCCTTGACGATCTGATGAAGCTCGAATTCGGGCTTCTCGTAGTTCTTGCCGAGCCGGTAGAGCAATTCGTACGCGGGGCGGCGAGGCGATTGGAACCAGGCAACATAGGCAAGCGGACTGGCCGGGTTCACAAAGGATTTGGAAGCGGTCTGGGTCCAGGCTGTGAGGGAAGACAGCATGGTCCGCTGGAATTCGTGAATTTGATAGAGCATGGTTGCCTCCCCAGTAGCTCCGGTTGAAACCGGTTTTCCCGTCGAGCCCGGACATGCGCCCGGCAAATATCCCGATGGCTTTCCACGATCCTCACGGCACGGTGGCTGTTGCCACGTCACGAGGCACTCTTGATGCAACGCTTCTTCACTGCAACGACATGCGGTCTTGCGTGGCGGAAGAGGCCGGTTCGCTTCGGCGAATTGCAGATGTCATTCGAGATTTAATGGCCGATGGGCAGCAAACCTGAGCCGACCCCGCAGGATTTTCCGCGTAACCGGCAGAACATTCAACCGCGCTGTTCAATTTACCGGCTTTTCTGCAACAACACGTCAACGTGTTTGGTGCATTGCACCAATGCAGGCGTCTGGCAAGCGTCTGACGATGAAACTACCAACCGCATAATAAACGCTTAAATCGACACTTCACTGTCGTCCGGAGGCAGCGTCCGTCACCGCATCCGAGCGCGCTTGCGCCGCCGCGTCGTGGCTGCCGTCGCCGGAAGGCTGTCCGATCGTCTTGGCCATTTCTTCCTCGACCTGCATCAGGTTAGGCCTGTATGCACCAGCGCGACGTGCGTAAAAGTCTGCGGGAAATTGCCGACCATCCCGCTTGCCGACGGTGTCGTATTCCTCCGCCAGCAAGCCGACGTCGTTCGCCAGGCCGATCGGCACCCGAACATGTCGTGCGCTTCGTCGAGCTGGCCTTGCAGCGCCAGGTTGTCCACCAGCCAGAAGCTACATACAAGCTAGAAACGTGCCTTCTACCGGCGGCAGGCCGTCGTCGACCTGAGTCGTGTGATAGCGCTTGACCAGGCCATCGTGCGTCAAAGTGGTCTCGATTGCATGTACGGTTCCGGTCACACGCGGATCGTTCGGTGGCAAAAAGCCGAGCAGCGGGATCAAGGAGCAGGCTCGCGTCGAGCGCGTCGCTGCCGTAGGCCTGCACGAAGGAGTTGAGTTTCGGGTTCCATCTCTTCTTCAGCACCTCGGCACGCACGTGCGTATTTCGCGCCAGTGATCGATCGGGCCGGGCAAGTCGAACGTCTCGGCCGATTTGATCGCGCGGTCGTAGGCGACCCACGCCATGACCTTCGAGAACGTGAAATGCTGCTGACCGCCGCGCGTCTCCCAGATGCCTTCGTCGGGCTGCTGCTATTACTACTATGTCATAAAATCCCTGGTATTATAGGAGCTTCTTCATCCTTTGCATGAGGAAGCGATGAACTGGGAGACATCG
>LFJI01000218.1 GCA_001235855.1 Candidatus Burkholderia brachyanthoides | reverse complement strand
GGAGATTAAACAGATGTCCATATTGCTGTGCTACCTCAAATGTTTTGTGACATAGCAGTACTAGGTCGAACGCGAGCAGATGTCCCGCATTGGGCGACAGCACGCGGCACAACTCGCCCTTGCCATCCACCGCGATGCCGTAGAAGTCGAGTTCCGGCATCCAGTACATCTCTTCGACCTTCTCGCGGATATGCCGCGCACGACGCTTGTAATCGTCGGCGCGCACGTGCTCGCCGCGTTCGCGCGCAAGTCGCACCATGGTCGAGAATGCCGTCGATGCATACCCCTGCACCTCGACCAGCGCGATCGGCCCGATGGAAAATTTACCGTCGGCGTGGAACACCGAGTCGTGACTGTCCTTCCAGCCCTGATTGGCAAGGCCGTGCGGATTGGTGTCGCAATGGCGAGCGACCCAGTCTGCCGCGAGCTGCAGCGCGGGCCGGATTTCGTCGACGAGTTCGGTGTCGCCGGTGCGGATCGCATAAGCGCCCGCCAGCACGACGAAGAGCGGCGTGCTGTCCACCCCGCCATAATATACACAGCGCGAACGGCACTTCACCGGTCGCCGCCATCTCGCTCTTGCGCGTCTCGTGCACGATCTTGCCGATCTCGGCGTCGCGGAATGCCGAGTCCTCGCGCGCCTGATTCGCCGCGAGAAAGCGCACGCAGTACGTACGCCGCGCGAGCGTGGGATGCAGCCACAGCATTTGCCACGACGTGATGATCGCGTCGTGGCCAAAGGCGGTCGAGAACCACGGAATGCCCGCATACGGATACGGACCGGTGTCGAGATCGGTCGTAAGAAGCCCGAGATTGGCGAACGAACGGTCGATCCATTCACTGAACAGCGGATTGCTCGAGCGCACGAGTGCGCTCGAGCGGCGCCGGTGTGCATCGACGAGCGCTTTGCGGATCGCGGGCCGGCCCGATTCCGGTGCACACTCGGCGGCCTCGGCGGCGTTGCGCTTGCTTTCCTCGCTGGCGTCGCTCAAGGCGTTGGTGACTGCCGTAACCGACAGATACACGGAGATGGCCGTCTCCGACTGGATATGCAACGCATAGTCCGCGCGATTGAGCGACAGCACGTCCGGCGCCAGCGTGAACTGGATGCGCGCGGTGCGCTCAACTTCGTCCAGACCGACGTAACGCAAGACGACTTCGCCGTTCTCAACGACCGGCTGGCGCATGGTGCCGCGCTTGGCACCGCGCACCTCGAACATGTCAAGAAAGTCCGCCTTGAACGAGATCGACAGCGGCACCGTGGACGGCTCGGTGCCGTAATTCGTCAGCACGATGCTCTCGTGCAGAACATGCCCCGAAAGCACACGTTTGCGCTCGACGTAGATCACGCCTTCCGGCGTATGCGCGCCACCGATGGGCGGCAGCGGCCGGTTAGTCAGGTGCGCAGTGAACACGGCGTTGTCGCTCGACACGCTGCCGGACAGGAGCGATGGCGCGCGCCCGCCGAAACTGAGCACGAGTTCGGACAGCACCCGCGTATCGTTGACGAACAGGCCGTCGCCACCGCCGCGTATGTCGTCTTTCGCGTCGTACACCGCGAAGGTGTTGCCCGACTTCAAAACGAACTGGCGTTCGATCGGCTCATAGGCGTGCTCTTCAGAATGAACGCTTCGTCCGCGCCTGCCTGTTGTTGCTGCTGTTGTTGCAGCGGCTGCTGAACCAGCGGCTGCTGAACCAACTGTTGCGCTTGATCCTGTGTATCCATTGCACCTTCCTAAAAGTAACGTGAAAGGAATGCCCCTGCCCACGCGCGGCCCGGATGAGGCGCCGCGCCGCGTGCCCCACCATGGGGCGCCTGTCCGACTATAGCGAAGCTTTCATGCAGCAAGTGAGCCGCTTACCCGCTATCATTAATGGTTTTTCGTCTCGACCACGCCTGACGGATTCTGTGCGCGCATGCATATCGACTTACTTTATTCCGTTTCGGGCCTTGCGGTTGGATTCCTGGTCGGCCTGACAGGCGTGGGCGGCGGCTCGCTGATGACGCCGCTGCTCGTCTTGTTGTTCAGCATTCATCCGGCGACGGCCGTCGGCACCGACCTGCTCTACGCCGCCGCCACCAAGACCGCCGGCACGCTTGTGCACGGCATCAAAGGCTCGGTGGACTGGCGCATCACCGGGCGGCTAGCGGCCGGCAGCGTGCCGGCCGCCGCCATCACCATTTACCTGCTGCACGAGCACGACATTGCCTCCGCCAGCACCGCAAAGCTGATCCAGTCGATTCTCGGCACCGCGCTCCTCATCACCGCCGTTTCGCTCGTGTTCCGGCCGCAGCTCGCGCGCCTCGCGTACCGCAAAGGCCGCGAGCGGCCCGAAAACCCTTCCCGCACCGCATTCTGGACCGTCTTCACCGGCGCCGTGCTGGGCGTGCTCGTGTCGATTACCTCGGTCGGTGCGGGTGCGATCGGCGTGACGGTACTGCTCTTGCTTTACCCGCGTCTCGCGACGGTGCGCATCGTCGGCTCCGATGTGGCGCACGCCATGCCGCTCACGCTGATCGCCGGTTTCGGCCACTGGATGCTCGGCTCGGTCGACTGGGCGCTGCTTACATCGCTCCTCGCAGGCTCGATTCCGGGCATCGCGATCGGCAGCATGCTGTCGTCGAAAGCGCCCGAAGTCTTGCTGCGCCACGTGCTCGCCGTGACGCTGGTTCTCGTCGGAACAAAGCTTATCCTCAGTTGATATTAGTCACTAGTCACGCGGCGCCACGGTTTCCAGTCGGCCGAATGGCATAGGCTGGATTGCACATCGTTTTCTCCGTGACCGTCCATTTGGCTTATGCCGTTCGGCCGGGTTTCGTGAGACCCGCCGATGCGGTATTATGTGTTGTCGGTCAGGCTGCGGCTTCACGTGAAAACATCACCTGTCGAATACCGCGAAGACCGCAAATTGCCCGTCATGCTTTGCCGCCGATAATGCCTTCACGCGTTGCCGGCGCGTGTGCCGAAACTTCGAGAGGAGTCGAGCGATGAACGAGAACGACCATTCGCAGCACGAGCTTTCCTTCAGTGATGCGCGTGACGCCAGCGACGCGAGCCAGGACGTGCCCACCGATCCTGCGCGGCGGCGGCTCGCGGCAGGCGTCGGCCTCGCCGGTCTAACGCTCGGCGGCTGCAATATCTTCGCTCAGAAACCGGCCACGCCGGCGTCGCAGTACGCGCAGCCCGACCGCGACGGCGTCACGCCCTTGCCCACGCTGCCGAAAATCTGGGGCGGGCTGGTGCCGCAGGCGCAGGAAGTGGATGGCAAGCGCGATGCGATCACCGAACAGCAAATTGCCGATCTGCGCAACGCGCCGTTCCAGATCCGACGCGCGCGGCGCGCCGCTGCCCAACTCGGTGATCACGCGCGATCTCGTGCACCGGTTCTATCAGAACCAAATGCAGATCAACGCGGGCCGCAACAACCAGTTCGTCGCGTGGGGCGACTCCAGCGGCCTTGTAATGTGGGCCATTACCGGAACGATCCCGACATGCTCAAACTCTGGGGACTGGCCCAGCAGAACACGCTCTGCGACAACTTCTTCATGTCCGCCTTTGGTGGCTCGTGGCTCAATCACATCTTCCTGATTTCGGCGCAGGCGCCCTTTTATCCGAATGCGGCGAACGGACCCGCGGCCAAATTGCTCGCGGTCGTCAAAGGCGACGACCCGACCGACCCGACCGGCGCGCGCCTGAAACTCGCACCGGACTCGCCCAAGTCCGAGCGCGACGGCGCGCTGACCGCCGCGACGGTTACGGCGTCAACACCATGTTTCCGCCGTATCAGCCCAGCAACGTGCGCCCCCCGCGCCGGGCGGCAATCTGTCGAATCCGCTCGTGCTGCCGCCGCAGACCTACGACACCAACTCGATCCTGCGCTTCATCTCGCGCGAGCATGATCTCGCGCCGCTGGACGGGTGTGGCGGCCCGGGATCGCCCGTTCGCGGCGCACGGCGAAGCGCCGCTCGGCGATCTGACCAACGCGCTCGATCTGGCTTGAGCGCCGCGCGGCGAGTTGCGACTCGATCGCGACTCAACTCCGCTCGATCCACGCGCGCGCCGTGATCTCGACGAGATAGCCGTTGCGGCGCCGTGACCGGCACCACAGCATGCGCCGGTTTCCACTCGCTGAAGTGGCAGGCGTAGATCGCGTTGGAGTCCTTCCAGTGTTCGACGCCGACGAGATACACCGTCACCTCGATGCAATCCGCAAGGCCCGCGCCGGCCGCTTCCAGCACGGTGCGCACGTTTTGCAGCGCCTGTTCGGCTTGTTCCTCGAACGGACGGTGGCCGGCGGGAACCGGCAGTCCCGGCGCGTTGATGAGTTCGATGGATGGCATCGCGAGTCTCGTGTGTCGATGTGGAAAAGTGGAAAGAAGGCGATCAAGCACCAGCCGGCTCGCCATAAAATCCAGAAACGCCCGCGAGCGCGCGGACATCGCCTCGCTCTCGTAAAACACCGCGCTGACCGGCTGACGCACGTCTTCGAGCGCGTTCGTCGAGAATTGTGCGCATCCGGCCCGCGCGGACATCGGCGGCGCTCATGAATTTCGCCAGACAGGCGATCCCGCCGCCGTCCAGCGCAAGTTGCCAGATCGTCTCGCCGCTCGAGGCGCTTACCACCGGCCGGACGGTGACGAAGCCCGGAGCTTTTGCCGTCGCGCCAATGCCGCAGCGGCCAGTCGTTCAGGCTCTCCGGTACGGTGAAGCCGATCAGGCACGCGCGCAGCAGTTCGTCGATGTCGCGCGGTTCGCCATCATGCTCCGCGAGATACGCCGGGCTCGCGACGATGCGCGCAGCCGGCTGCTGCCCAACGAGCGCGCATGCAGCGTCGAATCCTGCAACGCGCCGATGCGAATCGCGATGTCCACGCGCTGCTCCAGCAGATCGACGATGCGCTCGTTGCTCGTAAGTTCGAGCGATATCTCCGGATAAAGCGCCGCGAACGCCTTCACGTGCGGCACGACGCGAACACCCGCAGACGTCCCGAAGGCCGTTCTCGGCGGCGCGAGATGGTCTCTTCGGCCTCGTCCATGGCGGCGAGAATCGCGTGGGCGCGCGCCAGAAAAAGCTCGCCCTTTTCCGTCAGTTGCAAGCGGCGCGTCGTGCGGCGGACCAGCGTGGCGTCGAGCTTTTTCTCCAGCCGCGTCAGCGTGCGGCTGACGCCCGAGACGGTTTGCTGAAGCGCTTCGGCCGCCGCCGTCATCGAACCGCTGTCGATCACGGTGACGAAGACCTGAAGTTCGTCGGTGTTGGTCTTCATCGGCGGGAGAATTATTGATGCTCAGTCAAGATTCATTTGAGACTACCACTGTTTTTGCGAAAGTCGAAGCGGCTCATACTGCTGTTCAACGAATCCACACGAACTTTTTCGGAGCGACAGCGACAGCATGAATATCTTCATTGCTGGCGCGGGCGGCTTTATCGGCGGATCGATCGCGGTGGGACTTGCGCGCGACGGTCGTAATAAGGTAGGTACGCGGCCTCATCCGCCGCGCGGAACAGCGTGCGGACCTCGAACGCCTAGGTTCTGTTCACATTCTCAGCAGCGCTCCAAAGGCGCAGGCGAGCACGGC
>LFJI01000217.1 GCA_001235855.1 Candidatus Burkholderia brachyanthoides | reverse complement strand
CAGATCTACCATCCCGGTCCTTGATGGTTATGGGCTTCGCGATCATTGGCTCGCTTGTCCAACCGGGTAGGCCTCGCATCTGGTTTCTGTTCGTCAGGTCGTAGCTTTGCCATACGCTTCCTTCAGACCCCGTCTCGCGACGACACCCTTGCGTTTCGCTAGTCCTTCACCACCATCAGGTTGGGCAGGGGACTCGCACCCCTAAGCTATTGCGCATGCTGGGCGCACCAAAAACGAAGCCCCGTGCATCCGCAGCGGGGCTTTTTCGTAAGCGCGTAGATGACGCTTACTGTGGCGGCGTAGCGCGCCGGTGAAGACGCGGACGGCGGCGACGTGATCATCGACGGCGGCGTCATATCCGCGGCACGACGTGATAGTCGGGCGGATCTTGCGGCGGATGATTTTGCTCGTGCGGATCGGCGCAGCCGGACAAGGCGAGCGCGAGGGAAACGGAAAGGAAGACGGCGGAAACGATACGCGGCATGAGGCTCCTTGACTGATGCATCGACGTCCTGACGACATGCAGAGAGACGACACATCGAAAAGCGAAGGGGAAAAAGCAAAAGGGTTACAAGCCGAGACTTGTAACCCTTTCGTGTATCGTGGTCGGAGCGAAAGGATTCGAACCTTCGACCCTCTGATCCCAAATCAGATGCGCTACCAGGCTGCGCTACGCTCCGCCTAATTGTAGTATATTACAGCGTATCTCTGCCAGAGTCGCAATTGCGTCGTTCCATTGCGCGAAAATAACGCGCGGCGGGCCAGGGGCACGCTAGTTGCACACGCATCGTGGCAATCCAGGCGCGCCACGCGCACGATCCAGACCGTGGAAGCGTTCGGCGACCGTTACCGCGTCGTCTCGACAGCCTCGCGCCGGGCGCGAGCGCCCAGGCCGTGCTCGAGGCGGCCGGCTGGCCCGATGGCATCGCGAAGACGGTGCTCGTGATCGGGCATCAGCCGACGCTCGGCCACGTCGCCGCCCTGCTGATGACGGGTCATCAGGCCGAGTGGTCAGTGAAGAAGTCCGGAATCTGGTGGTTCCAGTCACGCTCGCGCAACGGCGACGGTCAAACGGTGTTGCGCGCGGTCATCAACCCGGACCTCTGTAACCCGGGCTTTCTGGCGGCACAAGCACCGTAAGCGGGCGTTAATGCGAATGTCGTTTCATCGAAACATCATTGTCATGCCATGCGAACGTCATCGCGCATTACTAGCATTACTACATTGGCGGGGAACTTAGTCATCAAGCCAAGGCAAGATATGCCGACGCCCGTTCTGCAATTCGCAGCGTCATCTCTTTCGCTCGATTCCCGCCGCCATCTCCCGCGCACTTCCGAAACCGTCACCGGCCAGCAACGCCTGCAGGTTGCGTGGGCGCGCTCCGACGATGCGGCGCGCGACCCGCAACGACTTATTTGCGTCTCGACGCGAAAATTTGCGGCGCGCCCGCATGGGATCCCAACTTCAACACGGCGGATTTTCTGACGCTGTTCCGCCTGTCGGATATCAATGCGCGTTATGCGTGCCACTTCATCGGCGACATGCAGATTCGCTGAAGCGCGCATGACGTGCTTCAGCCGCAAATGAAAATGCCCCGCCGCGCGAGCGACGGGGCATTTATATGGATCGCGAATTAATCAGTCATTCGTATAAGTTACGCGATACGGCCGGCCGATCTTCTCCCACTCCATTGCCTCCTGCACGAGGCTGTAGTCCGTGAGCGGATTGCTCGCGACCCAGTCGTTCGGCAGACGCACTTCGAAGCCGCCGTTGGCCGCCTTCACTTCGATACCTGGCAAGCCGACATCCACGCGGCGGCGTTGCAGCAACGCGGCGAGCCGCAGGCAGAACAGCAAGGTCCAGTCGATGTCGCGCGCCTGTGCAAGCTTGCCCAGCTTGCCCGCATGACCGAGCACGAGCGCTGCGAGCCGCGCCTGATCGGTGCGCGAAAAGCCCGGCATATCCGCATTGCTCGCGATATATGCCGAATGCTTGTGATACGCGCTATGCGCGATCGACAAACCGATCTCATGCAGCGACGCCGCCCATGCGAGGAACATGCGGTTCTCTTCGCGCTGATCTTCGTCGGTTTCTTCGATCTGATCGTAGAAGCTGATGGCCAGTTCGCCGATCCGGTCCGCTTGTACGGCATCCACGCCATAACAGCGCTTGAAGCCTTCGACCGTCACCGTGCGCATGTCCTGGTGCTGCGAACGTCCGAGCAGGTCGTAGAGCACACCGAGGCGCAGCGCGGCGTCGGTGGTATCGGCGTATTCTATGCCGAGCTCCTCGAACACGCCCAGCATGATCGACAAGCCGCCCGCGAGCACGGGTATGCGGTCCGGCTTGAGCGCGATGAGCTTCAGCCGGTTGACGTTTTCCGCCTTGATCAGCGCGCGCTTGAGCTTCTCCAGTCCGCCGCGCGAAATGCCGTGCGTGATGCCCGGATCGTTGAACTCGTTCGCCTCGATCAGTTCGGCCAGCGCCCGTGCCGTGCCCGACGAACCGATCGCCTGATCCCAGCCGGTCTGCTTGTATTCGCGCGAGATGATCTGGATTTCGCGCTTGGCGGCGAGTTCGGCCTGACGCATCGTGTATTCGTCGATATTGCCCGCCGGAAAGAACTGGCGGTTGTGACTCACGCAGCCGATATACAGGCTTTCCATGTAAATCGGTGTGTAATGCGAGCCGATGATGAACTCGGTCGAACCACCGCCTATATCGACCACGAGCCGCTTGCCCGCACTCGCCGGCACCGAATGCGCGGCGCCCGCATAAATCAGACGCGCTTCCTCGCGGCCTGCGATCACTTCGATCGGAAAACCGAGCGCCACTTCCGCTTCGACGATGAAGTCATGCGCGTTCTTCGCGACGCGCAACGTGTTGGTCGCGACGGCTCGCACCTGATCGGGATGGAAATTACGCAGGCGTTCGCCGAAGCGCTTGAGCGCCTCGAGCCCGCGCACCTGCGATGCGCGATCGAGCATCTTGTCTTTCGACAGACCCGCAGCGAGACGCACGGGTTCGCGCAATGCATCGACCTGATAGATCTGGCTGCCGGCGGGCGTCTCCTCGACGCGGCCGACGATCAACCTGAAGCTATTCGATCCGAGGTCGACTGCGGCGAGTAGATGGGGATGTGTGACCATCGAATATCCAGAAATCGTATGAGATTGGGGGCTGCGCTGTTGCAGCGCACGAATTCATTCTATTCTATGTTCTATGCCGACGCACAAGGCGTCTCCAGTCAACGATCAGACCGGGGAAGTTGCCGCAAAAGAAAGAGCGCGTAAAAACAATATTAAACGCGCGTCTTGCGCTAGCGACGCTATCCGGAATCTGAGTAAAATTTATATCATAAATTCTGTCATAAATAAAAATTACATTTTATTGTGAGAAACTTTGAAAGCTATCCTGCTTTTCCTTCCGAGACCTATTCAAACCATCCGATGTCCATACGCTACCCGCTCTTCAATCGCGAACTGGGCATTCTGGGTTTCAACGAGCGAGTCCTCGCGCAAGCCGCCGATACGTCGGTGCCTTTGTTGGAACGCCTTCGCTTCATCTGCATCACCAGCTCCAATCTCGACGAACTCTTCGAAGTCCGCATGGCGGGTCTTCAGGAACAGATGCGCGACAACTGCGGTGCCTTGTCGCCGGACGGCATGTCGCTGCAACGCGTCTACGACCTCGTATCCGAACGCGCGCAGCGTCTCGTGCATCAAGCAATACACGATGCTGCACGACATCGTGTTGCCCGCGCTCGAAATGGAGGGCATCTATTTTTCCACGGCGCGGAAAGCTGGACCGAGCAGCAAACTGCCTGAGCGCGCGATTGATTATTTCTATAACGAGTTAGTTGCTGCCGGTATTGACGCCGATAGGGCTCGATCCCGCGCATCCGTTTCCGCGCGTGCTCAACAAGAGCCTGAACTTCGTCGTCGAACTCGAGGGCACCGATGCTTTCGGCTGTCAGGCGATGATGGGCATCGTGCAGGCGCCGCGCGCGCTGCCGCGCCTCGTGCGCATGCCGGAAGCGTTGTCGGGGTATCCGCATGGTTTCGTGCTGCTGAGTTCGTTCGTGCAGCACTTCGTGAGCGAGTTGTTCCCGCATCTGACCGTGCGCAACTGCAACCAGTTTCGCATCACCCGCAACAGCGAACTGTTCGTCGACGAAAACGAAATCACCAGAGATCACCAATCTGCGCGTCGTGCTGCAGGGCGAACTGCCCGCACGGCATCTGGGCAATGCGGTGCGGCTGGAGGTATCGGCGGAGACGCCACCGCACATGATTCGCCGTCTGCTCGACGAGAGTCAGTTGAACGATCGCGATTGCTATCGCGTGAACGGCCCGGTCAATCTCGTGCGATTGATGCAGTTGCCCGAGATGGTGGACCGGCCCGATCTCAAGTTCGTGCCGCATATTCCATCGGTGCCGAAGGCGGTCGGCAGCACGAGCAATATGTCCGATGCGATCGATCAGGGCGACATCCTGCTGCATCATCCGTACGAGAGTTTCCAGCCGGTGCTCGAACTGTTGTTGCAGGCCGCCAAGGATCCGCAGGTGGTGGCGATCAAGTAGACCATCTATCGCACGGGCACCGATTCGCCACTGATGGACGCGCTCATGCAAGCCGCGCGCAACGACAAGGAAGTGACCGTGGTCGTCGAACTGCTTGCGCGCCTTGATGAGGAGACCAATATCAATTGGGCTTCGCAGCTCGAAGCGGTCGGCGCGCATGTAGTGTATGGCGTGGTTGGCCACAAGTGCCACGCGAAGATGATGCTGATCGTGCGACGCGTGCTGCAAGGCGGGAAGATGGTGCTCAAGCGGTATGTGCATCTGGGCACGGACAACTATCATCCGCGTACCGCGCGGTTAGGTTATATACCGACTTCGGTTTGATGACGTCCGATCAGCAGATGTGCGAGGACGTGCACCATGTGTTTCAGCAACTGACGGGGATCGGTGGGGAAATTCCGCTGCATCTGCTGTGGCAATCGCCCTTTACACTGCACGCCAAGCTGATCGATGCGATTCGCGCCGAGGCCGACAATGCACGCGCAGGCAAGCGGGCGCGTATCGTCGCCAAGATGAATGCACTGCTCGAGCCTACTGTGATTGCTGCGCTTTATGAGGCTTCGCATGCGGGCGTGAAGATCGACCTCATCGTACGTGGGGTGTGTTTGCTTAAACCCGGTGTCGAGGAGCTTTCCGAAAACATCACGGTGCGGTCTATCGTCGGGCGCTTTCTTGAGCATCAGCGCATCTTCTATTTTTATGCCAATGGCAAGGAAGATGTGTTTCTCTCTAGTGCGGACTGGATGGATCGTAATTTCTTCCGGCGTGTGGAAGTGGCGTTTCCCATTCGCGATCGGCGCTTGAAGCGGCGGGTTATCGCCGAAGGGCTCTCGGTTTGTCTCGGAGACAATCAGTCGGCATGGGTCATGCAAAGCGATGGGCACTATCGGAAGTGCCGGTCCGGGAAGTCTATGCGTAACGCACAGTTGGGGTTGTTGGCTAAGTTTTGCTTCTAGTCCATTGCGTCATTGAATTGGCACTGGCTGAATTCGGCGTGAAGGATCGTCAT
>LFJI01000216.1 GCA_001235855.1 Candidatus Burkholderia brachyanthoides | reverse complement strand
GGTCTATACACCCTTGGCAATAGCCCACCAGACCGGCGCGACGATCACTGTGTCCTTGTGTCGCATAGGTGTTCCAGGTACTCGTCGAACGATGTCTTCCAGTCCATCGCTTCCTCATGAAAAGGATGAAGAAATTTCTATAATGCCAGGGATTTTACGACACAGTAGTTAGTTTTACGACACAGTAGTACTATGAGGATGTGCTCGTGCCGCGCGTGCTGAAAAGCATCGACGATGACGAATGCGCACGGCGTTATCGGCATATCCGCGAATTCGAGTCGTTGCTGGCGGATAGCGGTACGACCATCGTCAAATGCTTTCTGCATATCTCGAAGGACGAGCAGCGCGAGCGCTTACAGGCGGGCATCGACGATCCGACCAAACACTGGAAGTTGGACGTTTCCGATCTCGAAGCGCGCAAGCTCTGGGCGATTAGGCGCGGGCGTATGAAAATCTGCTCGGCGCGACCTCGACCGATTACGCGCCGTGGTACATCATTCCGGGCAATTCCAAGACTCATCGCAACGTGATGGTCGCCGAACTGCTGCTGCGCACGATGCAGGCAGGGTATGAAGCTCGAATTTCCGCCGGCGAAAGAGTCGCTCAAAGGCGTGAAGGTCGAATAACCGAATTAAACCAAAGGAAGCGTATGTTTCGTGTGATTACCGCCAACCTGAACGGCATTCGTTCCGCCGCCAAGAAGAGCTCCTTCGACTGGTTCGGCGAACAGAAGTCGGACGTCGTGTGCGTGCAGGAAATCAAGTGCTCGCAGGACGAGCTCACGCCGGAATTTCTCGCGCCACGACTTTCAGGGCTATTTCCAGCACGCGGTGAAGAAGGGCTACAGCGGCGGCGCAGGACTCTATACGCGTCATGCGCCGGATGACGTGATCATCGGCTCGGCAGCGAGGAGTTCGACCCGGAAGGGCGCTACGTGGAAGCGCGCTTCGGCAAGCTGGCGGTGGTGTCGGTGTATGTGCCCTCGGGGTCGAGCGGTGACGAGCGCCAGCAGGTCAAGTGTCGCTTCATGGACGAGTTCATACAGCATCTGACTGAGCTGTCGCGCGAGCGCGAAGTGATTCTGTGCGGCGACGTGAACATCGTGCACAAGGAAATCGACATCAAGAACTGGAAGAGCAACCAGAAGAATTCGGGTTGCCTGCCGGAAGAGCGCGCGTGGCTCACCAAACTGTTCGACGAAGTCGGCTACGTCGACGTGTTCCGCACCATCGACCAGCGGGCCGAGCAGTACACGTGGTGGAGCAATCGCGGTCAGGTGTATGCGAAGAACGTCGGGTGGCGGATCGATTATCAAATCGCAACGAAGGAGATCGCCGCGACCGCGAGGAAGACCTCGATCTTCAAGGACATCAAGTTCAGCGACCACGCGCCGCTGACGATCGATTACGACTGGAAGATCGCCAAGAAGGCGAAGTAAGGCTCAGCGGGCGGACTTCTTGAACCACCCCATCCCACCGTAATTCGGCAACTGGTCGATCGTCTTGCTGACCGCCTTCGCGTACAGCGGCATCATGTCGAACATGCGCTTCGTCAGGTCCTGCAAGCGATCCGGCCCATACGGATGCATCCAGATGAAGCCGTTGTCCGAGCGCCGCGTGTTGTTGTGGATCTTGTTCCACAAGGTGACAGCCGCGCGCGGATCGTAGCCCGCGCGTGAGGCGATCTCGCTGCCGATCACGTCGGCTTCGGTTTCATCGGCGGGGGAATAGCGCATCGCGAGCAGTTGATCGCCGATGCCGAGCGGCTCCTGTCCCACATTCGCGAATCCGAACAGCTGCGGCATGGTGCCTGCTGCGGTGAGCTGCGCCGCCTGCTGCTTGCCGAGCCGCTCGTGCAGCGCGTGCGCGATCTCGTGGCCGATCATCATGCCGATCTCGTTGTCATTGAGATGCAGCTTCTCGATCAGCCCGCTATAGATCACGATCTTCCCGCCCGGCAGACAATACATGCGGATTTCGGGCGACTTGATGATGTTGACTTCCCACTTCCAGTTCTTCGCGCGGTCGTTCCACTTGAGCACGAACGGAATCTCGTGATTCACGATATCGCGCATGCGCTTCACGAGTTCGTTGTCGTCGGGAAGCAGGCGCTTGGTCTTCTCCGCTTCGTGGATGATCTGCGCGTATTCGTCGGCGGACTGCGCTTCGAGCGTGGCGGGCGGAATCAGGTTGCGGAACAGCGCCGCGTTGCCGAAGCGGATCTGATTGTTCGGCGTGGTATATGGCAGCGGGGCTTTCTGCTCGTCCTGAGCGAGGGCGGATACAGGCGCAAGTGACGTCATGGCCAGCGCGCAAGCCAGGGCGCGATCCCAGGCGCGGTGCGTGAAGGACGCCGTCATCGTTGAGGTCTCCAGGGCGCGATTTTAGGCAACAGTAACATGCCCGGAATTGACGGCGCGACGCAGATCAAGAAGTACTCGAACCATCCTGTCTGCACGACGATGAAACCGTTCGACGCCGACGCGAAGGTGCGCGGCACGGCGGCCAGGCTCGTGAACAGCGCGAACTGCGTCGCGGTGTAGCGCGGGTCGGTCGTGCTAGCGATATAGGCGGTGAAGGTCGCGAGCGTGAGGCCGGCCGCGAAGGTCTCGAAGCCATAGAGCACGCCGAGCGCGAGCGGCAATGGCCCGATTTTCGCGAGCCACGCGAAACCGATGGTGGCGAGAATCTGCAAGACGCCGAAGATCCACAGCCCACGCGCGATGCCGATTTTCACCAGAAAAATGCCGCCGATGATGCCATCCGCGAGGCTCGTCCAGAACGCGACCGCCTTCGCGATCACGCCGATCTGCATCAGCGAGAAGCCGATGTCGATGAAGAACTTGCTGGCGAGCGCGGTCGCCATGGTGTCGCCGAGCTTGTACAGAAAGATGGAGCCGACCACGAGCAGCGCCGCGCGCCAGCTGCTGCGCGTGATGAACTCGGCTCGACGATCGCTTCACGCAGATTCTTCGGCGGCGCGCCGTGCAGATTCGGCTCCTTGACCACTAACGTCATGATGATACCCGGCAGCATGAACGTCGCCGTGACGATGAACACGGTCTTCCAGAGCAGATGGTCCACGAGGATCAGCGACAGCGAGCCGGGCACGAGCCCCGCCACCTTGTACGCGTTCACGTGCACCGCGTTGCCGAGAGCCTGTTCGGTATCGGCGAGCAACTCGCGCCGGTAGGCATCGGTCACGATGTCCTGACTCGCGCTGAAGAACGCGACGAGCGCGGCGACGGCAGCCACCGCCCAGATGTTTTCCGCAGGCGAAAAGAAGCCGAACGAGGCGATCGCGAGCGTCACGAGAATCTGCGTGACGAACATCCAGCCGTGCCGTCCGTCGGCCGAGCGTCCAGCCGGGGAAGCGCGGAATGAGGCGGTCCATCAGCGGGGACCACACAAACTTCCACGTATAGGGCAGGCCGATCAGCGCGAACAGGCCGATCTCCTTCACGTTGACATGCGCGGTCGTGAGCCACACCTGCAACAGATTGAACAGCGTGAACAACGGTAATCCCGACGTGAAGCTAAGAAAGACGCAGATGAGGATGCGCGCGTTCAGGTACGCGCGCCATGCCGGGATGATCTTCGTGTGCGGTAAGAGCGGGCGCCTCGTTTGGCGTATCGGGCATGTCGGATAGCGTGCTTGGGTCGATGCGGGATTATCCGGTATTCGTTACCGGTGCTTCACGCGATAGACTGCAAGACTACCATGCCAGTTCTCGCCCCAACGGATCGTCTGGCCGCCGTGCAGCACCACGCGGTCGAGAATCTCGATGCCTACTTCCGGCGCGAGCGCCTCGAAATCCTTGATCGTCAGCACGCGCACGTTCGGCGTGTTATGCCATTGATACGGCAGCGATTTCGACACCGGCATGCGTCCCTGGATGACCGCCAGCCGATGCGGCCAATACCCGAAGTTCGGGAACGACACGATGCACTGATGCCCGACGCGCACCGTCTCGCGCAGAATCGCGGCGGTCTGATGAATGGTCTGCAGCGTCTGCGAGAGGATCGCGAAGTCGAAGCTCTCATCTTCGAACAGACGCAGGCCGTCCTCCAGATTTTGCTGGATCACGTTGACGCCTTTCTGGGCGCACGCGAGCACGCCCGCGTCGTTGATCTCGATGCCATAGCCCTGCACTTCGAGTTCTTCACCGAGCAGCGAGAGCAGCGAACCGTCGCCGCAACCGAGATCGAGCACCGTCGAGTGCGGTTCAACCCAGCGCGCGATCGCCCGGAAGTCGGAGCGCAATGAGAGCGAATCGAGGGTGTGCTGGTTCATGCGCCGACCTCCGTGGCGATGCGTTCGTAGTAGGCGCGAACGAGGTTGTGATAGCGCGCGTCGTCGAGCAGGAAAGCGTCGTGGCCGTGCGGCGCATCGATTTCGGCGTAGCTCACCGTGCACTTGTTGTCGAGCAGCGCCTTCACGATCTCTCTCGCGCGCGCGGGCGCGAACCGCCAGTCGGTCGAGAAACTCGCGATCAGATACTTCGCGGTGGTGTTGGCGAGCGCGCGGCGCAGATCGCCGTCGAAGGCCTTGGCCGGATCGAAGTAATCGAGCGCGCGGGTGATGAGCAGATACGTGTTCGCGTCGAAGTATTCGGCGAACTTGTCGGCCTGATAGCGCAGATACGACTCCACTTCGAATTCGACATCGAAGTTGAAGTTGTACGCATCGAGCGCGCCTTCCGCGCGGCGCAGCACCCGGCCGAATTTCACGGCCATGTCGTCGTCGGACAGATAGGTGATGTGGCCGATCATGCGCGCCACGCGCAGGCCGCGGCGCGGCTTCACGCCGTGCGCGTAGTAGTCGCCGCCGTGGAAGTCGGGATCGGAGAGGATCGCGGAGCGCGCGGTCGCGTTGAACGCGATGTTCTGCGCCGACAGCTTCGGCGTCGATGCGATCACGATGCAATGCGCCAGCCGCTCCGGATACATGATGCTCCACGCGAGCGCCTGCATGCCGCCGAGGCTACCGCCCATCACCGCCGCGAAACGCTCGATGCCGAAACGGTCCGCGAGCCGCGCCTGCGCGTTCACCCAGTCTTCGACGGTGACCACGGGAAAGCTCGCGCCGTACGGTTTGCCGGTGGCGCCGTCGATGCTCATCGGTCCGGTCGAGCCGAAACACGAGCCGAGATTGTTCACGCCGATCACGAAGAAGCGATTGGTGTCGAGCGGCTTGCCGGGGCCGACCATGTTGTCCCACCAGCCGACGTCCTTTGGATTGTCGCCATACACGCCCGCGACGTGATGCGACGCGTTCAGCGCGTGGCACACGAGCACGGCGTTGGAGCGCGCGGTGTTCAGTTCGCCATAGGTTTCCACGACGAGCTCATAGCCGCCGAGCGTCGAGCCGTTCTGCATCGCGAGCGGCTCGGTGAAGCGTAGTGTCTGGGGCGTGACGATGCCGATCGATTCCATTCATTCCGCCTTGATAGAGCGGCTAAACGGTGTCGGCGAAGCGCGAAAGGAACAGCGTGCGCGGCTGACGACCTCTTTGTCGGGTAGCCCGACCTTCTTGCGAAGATCGGGCTCCTAAGAACTGTACGTGCGAGTTTCCCTGCATACGGCTCAAATCTACAAT
>LFJI01000215.1 GCA_001235855.1 Candidatus Burkholderia brachyanthoides | reverse complement strand
CCGGAGTGTTACCCCTGTCCTGGAACAGGTGTTACCCATCTCTCCAGTCTATACATCACGTCGGCCTCCTTCTCGTCAGCGTGCGTGGGGCGGCGGATCAGCCGCCCGCGCCGAGCAGCGGCATCGGATCGACGGCCGTGCCGGCTTTTCTCACCTCGAAGTGCAGCGCCGGCGATCCGCTCGGGCCGGTGCCCATGTCCGCGATCGTCGTGCCCTGCTTGACGCTGTCGCCTTCCTTCACCAGCAGCTTTTCGTTGTAGGCGTAGGCGGTCAGGTAATCGTTCGGATGCTTCACAATGATCATGCGCCCGTAGGAGCGCAAGCCGTTGCCCGCGTAGACCACCTTGCCGGATGCCGCCGCCTTGACCGGCGTGCCCACCTTCCCGGCGATGTCGATGCCCTTGTTGCCGCTCGAGCCGAACTTGCGCACCACGTCGCCATGCATGGGCCAGACGAAGCTGCCCTTACCCGCCGACTTGGTTTCGCTCGACGATGACTTATCAGCCGACTTATCGGCGGCGGACTTCTCAGCCGCTGACGGCGTGGCCGACGACGCCGACTTACCGGGCGTGCCCAGCAACGGCGGCTGTTCCATCTTCGATGACGACGATAGCGAAGCGGTCGACGCCACCGCGCTGCCCGGCGGCGCCAAGCGCAGCACCTGCCCGATGTTCACCTGCCGGCTCTCCGGCAGCGTGTTCCACTTCTTCAGATCGTCCGGCTTCTGCTTGAACTGACGCGCGATGCCGAACAGCGTGTCGCCCGGCATCACGCGGTAAAAGCCCGGCTGGACCGGCGCCAGCGCGGGCGCGGGCGTCGCCAGCGACGACGACATCGGACCGAGCGGCGTCACCTGCGCGGGCGTCACGCCGGGCGCCGTGCCCTGCACGACCGGCAGCGCGCTCTGTGCGGAGCTTTCCACAATCGGCGCGGGCGTGCGGGGCGTGAAGGTACATCCCGCCAACGCCGCCGTCACCCCTGCCGCCACTGCCGCGAGCTTCATGCCCGCGCCGGCTGCGCCGAGACGCAAGCCGAAACCACCTGTGCGATTCAACACCAACATTCCCATGCTTTCCGTTCTGGTCTTTCTTGTGCCTATCTCGCTCGCGCGATACGTCCGTTCGCGCAGAAATTCTTCGCCACGCCATCCATCGCCGTGCCGTCGCATCGCAGTATGCCGCAAGTCATTGTCTTCGCTGCAAAAAACGTCATCGAAAACGGCTCGGACAACTCGACCGCGTACTCGTGACAAAGCTTGACAGAACGGCCATCCACACGGCTTGCGCATCGGCACAAAATGTGCACCGCTCGAAGACGGCATGGCTCGCCTTCCGAAACGTTTCATTTCATCGAGGTCCATCACATGCATACTCTGACTCTGCAAAACGGCAATCATCGTCGGCCTGGTCATCGGCGACGTGGCGGAGTGGCTCGCCGGGCTCATCATGAACGGCGCGGGCTTCGGCGTGCTGGTCGACATTCTCGTCGACATCGGCGGCGTGGTCGGCAACTGGCTGTTCGGCCTGATCGGCTTCTCGTTCGGCGGCGGCATGTTCGGCTTGCGGCTGACGGTCGTGATCGGCGCGGTCTTCCTGATCTTCGTCATCTGGCTGATTCGCCGGATCTGAGGCTGCGTCTGCCTTCGATACAGCGCCTGCGGCTCGGGCCGATTACGCGCCGCGCATCGCGCAGACGACGAGGCCGTCATGCGACGGCCTCTCATCACCTCAATTGAAGCGCGATCACGCCTTCGAACCGCGCCGCATCATTTTCCACAGCGCTCCCAGCGCGATCGGCACCATCGCCGCACCGATCCCCACCAGCACGATCACGTTCAGATATTGCTTGATGAACGGAATGTTGCCGAAGAAGTAGCCGAGCAAGGTCAACAGCAGCACCCAGATCAGCGCGCCGAGAATATTGAAGAGCTGAAAGCGTCCGTGATCCATCGCCGATGCACCTGCGACGAACGGCGCGAAGGCCCGCACCACCGGCACGAAACGTGCGATCACGATGGTCTTGCCGCCATGACGCTCGTAGAAGTTATGCGTCTTCTGCAACGCCACGCGATCCAGAAAACGTTCGAGCACGGGAATATTGGTGTCGAACACCTTCGGCCCGATCTTGCGGCCGATCCAGTAGTTCACGGTATTGCCGGTGACCGCCGTGATCAGCAGCAGCACGATCAGCGCACCGAGATTCATCTCGTGACTGGCCGCGAACGCGCCGCCGATGAACAGCAGCGAGTCGCCCGGCAGGAACAGCAGCACGACGAGGCCGGTTTCGCAGAACACGATCAGGAACAGCACGGCGTACACCCACACACCGTAGTTCTGAATGAAGACACCGAGCGACTTGTCGATGTGAAGAATGAGTCCCAGGAATTGCAGCAACGTGTCCAAAAGCTTTCCTCGAAGAATTAGGCTGGCCTTTCAGCAAACGGAATTGCCTTCGGCGAACGAAAAAAGAATCGCGCCATGATACCGAAGTGATGCGCCGCGATCGTTAAAAAGCGGTTTTAAAAGACGCGCATCCCGACGTGATCATGCGTTGCTTTGGCGGACCGGTCGGGGCGCGATCCGTGCCGGTCCGCGCGACGGACGAGACGGTGCGAATCGTTATAATTTCGACATGGCCGATCTCAACGAATCCTCCGGCGGCGTGATGTCCGCTCGAGCGACGACCGCCCCTTTGACCACCGATGGCGCGCGCTGTTCGCACGCCATCGCGCCTTTGCCGGATCAGCTCATCAGCCAGATCGCGGCGGGTGAAGTGGTCGAACGGCCGGCATCGGTCGTCAAGGAACTGCTGGAAAACGCGCTCGACGCGGGCGCGAAGACACTGCGCATCATGCTCGACGAAGGCGGCGTGAAACGCATCGTGATCGCGGACGACGGCTGCGGCATTCCGCCGAACGAACTTCCCCTCACGCTCTTGCGTCACGCGACCAGCAAGATCCGCTCGCTCGCCGACCTCGAAGTCGTGGCGACACTCGGCTTTCGCGGCGAGGCGATCGCATCGATCGCCTCGGTGGCCGAACTGTTCATCACGAGCCGCACGGAAAGCTGCCCGCACGCCACGCGCATCGACGCGCAGACCGGCGCGATTTCGCCCGCCGCCGGCACGGTCGGCACGACGATGGAAGTGCGCGAGCTGTACTTCAACACGCCCGCGCGGCGCAAATTTCTCAAGAGCGAGCAGACCGAACTCGGGCACTGTCTCGACGTGATCCGCCGCACGGCGCTCGCGCGCCCGGACGTCGCGATTTCGGTGATGCATAACGGCAAGGCGGTCGAACACTGGAACGCGACCGATCCGCAGACGCGCGTCGCGAAGATTCTCGGCGAGGTGTTCGAGACGGCGCATCTACCGCTCGACGAACGCGCGGGGCCGCTCGCCGTATACGGATGCGCCGGCCTGCCGACCGCGAGCCGCGGCCGCGCCGACCAGCAGTACTTTTTCGTGAACGGGCGTTTCGTGCGCGACAAGCTGCTGACGCACGCCTTGCGCGCCGCCTACGAGGACGTGCTGCACGGCAACCGCTATCCGGCGTACGTGCTGTTTCTCGACCTGCCGCCGGAATCGGTCGATGTGAACGTGCATCCGTCGAAAATCGAGGTGCGCTTCCGCGACTCGCGCTCGATCCACCAGTACGTGTTTCACGCGGTGCAGCGGGCGCTGGCGCGGCATGCGGGGGCATCGCCGGAAACAACGTCGGGCGGACACGTGGCGCACTTGCAGCCGACCGGCGCAACCTCGTTCAGCGCGAAGTCGTTCACGAGCGCGCCGGAATCGTTGAATCTGAAAAGCGAAAACGGCACGAACTGGATGCGCCAGTCGCGCATGACGCAAGGCACGCTGCC
The DNA here is from genome assembly GCA_001235855.1 of Candidatus Burkholderia brachyanthoides. GTDB lineage: Bacteria > Pseudomonadota > Gammaproteobacteria > Burkholderiales > Burkholderiaceae > Caballeronia > Caballeronia brachyanthoides. The sequence goes on along the minus strand of LFJI01000215.1, from coordinate 1,753 downwards.
CGTTGCGCAGCCGCTGGCGCTCTACGACGCGCTGTTCGGCCGCAAGGACAGCGGCGCCGGCACGCCGAAGGCCACGACGCGCACGGAAGAAGCGGCGATGGCCTACGCCGAACAACCCGCGCCAGCGTACAAGGCACCGCCTGCGCCGCTCGGGTACGCCGACGAACAGCCGCTCGGCTTCGCCATCGGGCAGATTCACGGCATCTACGTGCTCGCGCAAAACACGCGCGGACTGGTGCTCGTCGATATGCACGCGGCGCACGAACGCATTCTCTACGAGCAGTTCAAGCATGCGCTGGCCGATCGCGCGATCGCCGTGCAGCCGCTTCTGATTCCCGTGTCGATGACGGCGGAACCGGTGGAAATCGGCATCGTCGAGGAAGAGCGCGAGACGCTCGATGCGCTCGGCTTCGATCTCGCGGTGCTGTCGCCGACGTCGATCGCGATCCGCGCCGTGCCCGCGCTGCTGAAGGACGCCGACCTGCAGTCGCTCGCGCGCGCAGTGCTTGCCGATCTGCAAGCGTACGGCGGTTCGCGCGTGTTGACCGAGCGTCAACACGAACTGCTCGGCATGCTCGCCTGCCACAACGCGGTGTGCGCAAACCGCCGTCTCACGCTTGACGAAATGAACGCGCTGTTGCGCCAGATGGAAGCGACAGAGCGTGCCGACCAGTGCAATCACGGGCGTCCGACGTGGTTCCAGCTCACGCTCGCGGACCTCGACCGGCTTTTCATGCGCGGCCAATGAACACCTTGTCGGTGGCATGCCTGCTCGGGCCGACGGCATCGGGCAAAACGGCGGCGGCGCTCGCGTTCGCGGCAGCGCGGCCGGTCGAGATCGTGAGCGTCGATTCGGCACTGGTCTATCGCGAGATGGACATCGGCACGGCCAAGCCGAGCGCGGAAGAACGCGCGGTCGCGCCGCATCATCTGATCGACGTGATCGATCCCGCTCAGTCGTATTCTGCTGCGCAGTTTCGCGCCGATGCACTGCGGCTCGTGGGCGAGATCGTCACGCGCGGAAATGTGCCGCTGCTGGTCGGCGGCACGATGCTGTACTACAAGGCGCTGACGCAAGGCTTCAACGATCTCCCTACCGCCGACGCCGACGTGCGCGCGACGCTCGATGCCGACGCCGCCCGCGACGGCTGGCCGGCGCTGCACGCGCGGCTCGCCGAGGTCGATCCGGCGACGGCCGCGCGGCTCGTGCCGAACGATTCGCAGCGGATTCAGCGCGCGCTCGAAATCTATCTGCTGACGGGGCAGTCCATGTCGGCGCTGCTCGCCGCGCCGCGCCCGGCTTCGTCCGATGCCGCGCCTTATCGCTTCGTGCCGGTCGCGCTCGAGCCGTCCGATCGTTCGGTGCTGCATGCGCGCATCGCGGCGCGCTTCGATGCGATGCTGGCGAGCGGGTTCATCGACGAGGTGAAGGGGCTGCGCGCGCGCGGCGACCTCGATCTGTCGATGCCATCGATGCGCTGCGTGGGGTATCGGCAGACGTGGGAGTATCTGGACGGCGCATACGGCTACGACGAGATGCGCGACAAGGGCGTGTTCGCTACGCGGCAGTTGTGCAAGCGGCAACTGACGTGGCTCAGGGCGATACCGGAACGGGTGGTGGTCGATTGTTGCGCGGGGCATGCGACAGGGCACGTGGTAGAGGCGGTGGAGCAGATAAATCCGATGCGCTGAAAAAGAAATCTATGGTCACCCCCATTTTTGCAATGCTGATCTTTGATGCTGTGGGTGGCCT
>LFJI01000214.1 GCA_001235855.1 Candidatus Burkholderia brachyanthoides | reverse complement strand
ACCACCATCAGGTTGGACAGGGGACTCGCACCCCTAAGCTGTTGCGCATGCTCGGTGTACCGAAAAAAAAACCGCCTAGATGGGCGGACTGAATCCATATCAGGAGGAGACAATTTCGATAATACACAGCACCTTGACACGCAGCGCAATAGAAAGTTCAGTAAAAACACCTATGGCGTAGAATTGTCGCATCTGCGCATTTATTTTAAATATTCGCCTAATAATCAATCAGGTGAAAAACGGCACGAACAGACGCAAACGAGACTCTCGATGACAGCGCAAGAATCGGCGCCTAACCTCACTGGCATGGCACTACAATGGACACGTACTCAAGAGCCATCGAGGTCATCATGATCACCGCAGAAAGCCGTCAGGACGAACTTCGCTTCGCATCGGACGCCAGCCGCTGGCAAGCCATCGTGGATCGCGACCCGCGCGCGGACGGCGCCTTCTTCTTCGCCGTGTGCACGACCGGCGTGTTTTGCCGGCCGTCGTGCGCATCGCGGGCGCCGCCCCGGGAGAACGTCGAGTTCTTGGCGACAGCGGCCGCCGCCGAATCCGCCGGTTATCGTCCGTGCAAGCGTTGTCAGCCGACCAGCCTGCCGCGCGAACTGGCCATCGTCGAGCGCGCGTGCAAGGTGCTCGACGCCGATCCGCAGCAACGCATGACGCTTCAGCAACTGAGCGATGCCGTGCACGTCAGCCCGTTCCATCTGCAACGGCTTTTTTCGCGCATCGTCGGCGTATCACCGCGTAAGTATCAGGCGGCGCAGCACGCGGGCGTGCTGCGCGAGGCCTTGCAGCGCGGTCGCGATGTCACACGCGTCACGCACGACGCCGGATTCGGATCGCCGTCGCGCATGTACGAAGCCGCGCACGAAGCCGTACCGGCCGAACTCCGCATGCCGCCGTCGGCGTATCGCCGCAAGGGCGTGGGGCTGACGGTGCGCTATGCCGTCGCGGATACGCCGCTCGGCCACGTGCTCGTCGGCGCGACCGACAAGGGCGTCTATAAGATCGCCTTCGGCGACGATGCCTCCGTGCTCGTCGAACAACTGGCGGCGGATTTCGCGCAGGCCGAACGCATCGAGAATGCGCCGCGTCTGGCGCCGTTCGTGGCGCAGATCCGCGCGTATCTGCATGGCACGCGCGAGCGCTTCGATTTGCCGCTCGATATCGGCGCGACCGCGTTTCAGCGGCGTGTGTGGGAAGCATTGCGCCGCATCCCCTACGGCGAGACGCGCAGCTACTCGGATATCGCCGCATCGCTCGGCGAGCCGAAAGCCGTGCGCGCCGTCGCGAATGCCTGCGGCAGGAATCCCGTGGTGCTCGCCATTCCGTGTCATCGCGTGATCGGCAAGGACGGCGCGATCGCGGGATACCGCTGGGGACTGCACCGCAAGGAAGCGTTGCTTGCGACGGAACGCGTCGGCGGCGAAGCGGATGAGATCGCCTGAGGCCGCATGAAGAAGCTTCGATGTCGCGCAAGAAGCGCGTTCGCCGTGCAACGGGAGCGCGCTTTTTTCATGTGTGACGATGAACCGCTTCTTCTTCCAAATTCCCTTAAAAGACTGCAAACCCCTGCGAAGATTGGGCTCAAGCAAGCCCAACGGCGAGGTGTTAAAGTGCCCGCTACCCTAAAAATATGTGTCGCGCGCTCTGCACCAAGCATCAATGTTAAACAAGAAAACAGCTCAACCAAATGCCGGCGCGTTTCTGCGCAGACTGGCCGCACTCGCGGCCGGTCCGCACGCGGACGCATTGCGTCAGGGCCTGCGTGGCATCGAAAAAGAAAGCCTGCGTGTCACGCCCGAAGGCAAGCTCGCGATGACGCCGCACCCGCGCGCGTTCGGCTCCGCGCTCACGCATCCGTACATCACGACCGATTACTCGGAAGCGCTCGTCGAACTCATCACGCCGGCGGAGAAAGATGTCGCCATCACGCTCGACAAGCTCGACGTGCTGCATCGCTTCGCGTTCGCGCATATGGGCGACGAGTTGCTGTGGAACGATTCGATGCCCAATTCGCTGCCGCCCGAAAACGACATTCCGCTCGGCTATTACGGCACGTCGAACATTGGCACCTTGAAGCGCGTGTACCGGCGCGGCCTCGCGCTGCGCTATAGCCGCACCATGCAATGCATCACGGGCATCCACTACAACTACTCGCTGCATGAAAATGTGTGGCGCGCATGGCAGGCGCTCGATCTGTCGAGCACGCTGTCGGCGAAGGACTTTCAGTCGGAGCGCTACTTCGCGCTCATCCGCAACTTCCGCCGCACGAGCTGGCTGCTGATGCATCTGTTCGGCGCATCGCCCGCGCTGAACAAGCGCTTCGTCGAAGGCAAGGCGCACACGCTCGAAACCTTCGATGCCGACACCTTCTATCTGCCGCACGCCACCAGCCTGCGCATGAGCGATCTCGGCTACACCAACAATCCCACGCAGGCGGCGCTGCTGCCGAACTACGACGAGGTGAACGCCTACGTCGATGTACTCGCGAAAGCAGTGAGCCAGTCGTACGCGCCGTATCAGGCTATCGGCACGCAGCGCGACGGCGAGTGGGTGCAGATCAACACCAACGTGTTGCAGATCGAGAACGAGTTCTACTCGACCATCCGTCCCAAGCGCGTCACGCACTCTGGCGAACGGCCGCTGCATGCGCTGTCGGAGCGCGGCGTGCAGTACATCGAAGTGCGCTGCCTGGATATCGATCCGTTCGTGCCGACCGGCATCTCGCTCGAAACCTCGCGTTTCCTCGACGCCTATCTGCTGTATTGCGCGCTCGAGGACAGCGCGTTCCTGCCGAAGGACGCGAGCGTCGAGGCGAACGCCAACTTCGGCGTGGTCGTGAAGGAAGGCCGCAAGCCCGGTCTCATGCTGAAGCGCGACGGCGCGGACATTGCCATGCGCGACTGGGCCGACGAACTGTTCGACGCCATCGCGCCGGTCGCGGCCACGCTCGACCGGCTCAACGGCAACAACGACCACACCCGCGCGCTCGAAGCGCTGCGTCCGCGCCTCGCGGATGCATCGTTGACACCGTCCGCGCGCGTGCTGCAAACGATGCGCGACAATAAGCAGTCGTTCGATGCTTTCGCGCTCGATCTGAGCCGGCGTCACGCCGAGTATTTCCTCGCCCGCCCGCTGTCCGCCGAGGAAGAGCGCGAGATGAGCCTGCTCGCGGCACAATCGCTGCTGGAGCAGGAAAAAGTCGAACGCGGCGACACCGAACCGTTCGATGTCTTCGTCGCGGCTTACCAGGACTACAGGCTCGACGGCGCGAACGCCTGAGCGGTCGTCTGGGCATATCAGCAGCTTTTTCCTTGCCGACAGGCGCGCACGGCGTGCATCGGCAAGGCTTACCGTCTTTGCAACAGACTGAAACGAGCGGAAGCTTCGACCGATTTATTTGTCTGGTAGAAAATCGATGATTTGTTCACGACTTGCGGGGAAACAATGCGAATCAAACACTTAGGCGCGATGCTTGCAACGGCGGTGCTCACGCTGCTGGCCGGCTGCGCATCGCAGGATCAGGTCAGCAGCACGGTGATGGAGCAGGCCACACAGCCGCTCACGTGCATGAGCAAGGCCGAATCCGATGCGTGGTGGGCGCGCGTAGGTCTGGGTGACGAATCACTCGGAATACAGGATTCAGATGATCACGAACTCGATCATCCAGACGGCCGGTCCGTCGAGCGGCAAGCGCGCGCTCGCGTATCAGGTCACGCTGACGCCGACCAACGATGCGACCGCGACGATCGGTTTCGCCGCGCATTGCGATAGTCCGCTCGGCTGCGATCCGAACCCGTGGGCGACGGGCGCCGACTTCAAGCAGTTCGCCGTAACGGGCCGTCGACGGCGCACTATGTCATGCCGTAGGCCGCGGTGCTCGCGCCGTCGCCGGATGCGGTGCAGGTCAATCCGATTCCGCAGCCGGTGCCACTCAATCTCGAAAACCAGCCGGGCCAGTCGAACCAACAACTGACGCCGCAATAAAGCGGTGCTTCAATATCCCATCGATGCCGACGCGCCTTTCTTCGGGCGCGTCAGCCACACTATCGCGGCGAGCGCGAGGAAGGCGTAGCAGGACACGCGGAAGAAATCGTTGGTGGACATCATGTACGCCTGCGCCGATACCACGCGATCCAGTTGCGCCGTCAGCGCCTGCCCCGACAAGCCGAGTCCCGCCAGCAGTTCAGAATAAGCCGATGTGTTCGGCGCATACGCGCTGACCGATTCGGTCAACACCGCATGATGCCGGATCATATCGTTCTCCCAGAAAGTCGTGCTGACCGTCGTGCCGATCGCGCCCGACAAGGTCCGCAGAAAATTCGACAGGCCCGCTGCGCCCGCTAGCCGGTCGTCGGACACGCTCGATAGCGTGATGGTCGTCATCGGCACGAAGAAGGTCGCCACGCCGATACCCTGAATCAGGCGCGAGTAGATGATGCTGTGGAACGGCGTATCGAGCGTGAAGGTCGAGTTCCAGAACGACACGAACGCGAACACGATGAACGCGCAACTCGCGACCACGCGCAGATTCAGCCGGTGCATGTTCTGCCCGATCAGCGGCGAAATCACCAGCGCGAGAATGCCGACCGGTGCGGTGGCAAGTCCCGCGAGCCACGGCGTGTAGCCGAGCACGGTTTGCAGCCAGAGTGGCAGCACGACCACCGAGCCGAAGAACGCGAGAAAACCGAGCGAGGTGATGAGCACGCCCATCGCGAAATTGCGGTCGCGGAACAGCGAGAGGTCGATCACCGGTTCCTTCTCCGTCAGTTCCCACGCGAACATGAACGCGAGTGACACGGCCGAAACGATCGCCAGCGTCACGATGAAGTTCGATCTGAACCAGTCGCGGTCCTTGCCGAGGTCGAGCATCACCTGCAGGCTGGCGACGCCGATCACGAGCAGCGTAAGTCCGAAGCCGTCGATGCGCTGCCGTGTCGTCTTCGTTTCGTGTCCACGCAACAGGAACCATGCGATGGCTGCCGAGAACACGCCGATCGGCACGTTGATATAGAAGATCCAAGGCCACGTGTAGTTGTCGGTGATATAGCCGCCCATCACCGGGCCGAAGATCGGCGCGACGATCACGGTCATGGCCCAGAGGCCGAGCGCGAGACCGCGCTTCTCCGGCGGATAGCTGCGCATAAGGATGGTTTGCGACAGCGGCACCATCGGACCGGACACGAGTCCTTGCAGCAGCCGGAACGCGATCAGCGACTCGAAGTTATGCGCGAGCCCGCACAGCGCCGACGCGATGGAAAACAGCAGCACGGAAATCGTGAACAGCTTCACCTCGCCCAGGCGCCGCGCGAGCCAGCCAGTCAGCGGCACGGCGATCGCGGATGCTACCGAATACGAGGAAATGACCCACGTGCCTTCGCTGGTCGCGACGCCGAGATTGCCGGAGATCGTCGGCACTGCGACATTGGCGATGGAGGTGTCGAGCACTTCCATGAAGGTGCCGAGCGCCAGGCCCATGGTGAGCAACGCCAGCACGCCACTGACGAGCGGTCGGAGCGCGGACGGATTTGAAGCAGTAGTAGCTGACATAAGTGATCTTATTTGCATGCCGAGTGTAGATCCCAAGTTCAAATATCGGGGTTCTGCCAGATAGAAATGTCGCATTCTGTGACGTAGGTTCGTTGCC
>LFJI01000213.1 GCA_001235855.1 Candidatus Burkholderia brachyanthoides | reverse complement strand
GAGCTAAATGTGTTACCCCTGTCCTGACACACCTGTTACCCATGTCTCCAGTCTATACACCGCATCAAAAACTGAAACAACCAAAAATAGCGATTTTTGAACGAGTTTTTGCGCCGATATTTATTTTCAGTATGCTGGAATGCAGGATGCCGAGGTAGCGAACACGAGCCGGCGGAAGGGGAGACGATGTTTGAGGACGATGTGACGCCCGACGCCCGAGGACGCCGCCGGCAACGGGCTGCTGCGCGGCACGGTGTATGGCAGCATCAAGGCCGAGATTCTGGACATGCGGCTAGCTGGCGGGCGCGCCCTTGCAGGAGGTGAAACTCGCCACGCACTACGGCGTGAGCAGAACCCCGGTGCGCGAGGCGCTGCGGCAATTGCTGGACGAGGGATTCGTCGAGCGGAAAGGGCGTTTTTATCAGGTCAAGGAGATGACGCCAACGATATCCGCGACCTGTACGAAGTGAGCGAAAGTCTGGAGACTACACTACGGCGGTGCGCTTATGTGTGGGGCGTGCGGCCGATTCGATCATCGACCGGCTACGCGAACACATCGCCGCGCAAACCGATGCTTTGAACGCCAACGACCTGCAACGCTTTTCCGTGTCCGACACTGCCTTTCACTTGACGCTCGCGGATGGCGCGGGCAACGGGCTGTTGTTGCAACAACTGACGGTCATACACGACAAGATCCGCCTCACGCGCGGCCGCGAATACACCGTGCCGAACTGGCTCAAGTATTCCATCATTCCATCGACGAGCACTCGCACGTGCTGAGCGCGCTGGAGCGGCGCGATGCCGCCATCGGCATCGCGGAGATGACGTATCACATCCGCAGCGTGGTGGATCTGCATTTCGGCACGCGGCGGCGCAAGAACTGAGCGGCGGGCGTTCTACGGGACGGGCGTCGAGATATTGTCATTCGCCATCGACGCGACATTCACGGTTAGTCGTGAGCGTGGGCAACATGGAGAAGATTCATCCGCGCCAGGGCGAATGACGAATGACCGAGCAGAAATTGCCCGCCTTGAACCGCGGTTCCGGTTCCTTATCCGCGATGACATCGGCCTTCACGTTGCCAAACGTTTATACCGTCGTAGAAGGCCTGAATGATGTCTTCCTTGAAATGCTCGGAACGAGGATGCTGCACGACGGCCTGTCGCTCCACGTCGCTGTATTGCCGATACGTGAGACTGAGCACATCCATCTCGACGCCGGCGGTGACGAGCGCGATCACCGGATTCATATGTTGCGGAATGCCAGGCGTCGTATGCAGCGCAATCGATGTCCACACGAGATCGATGTCGGCCGCGCTGATGCCGCGTTGCTTCAGGAAGTCACGGGCGGCGTTCGCTCCGTCCACTTCGAACCGCTCGCCACGACTGCTGTGCGACGGCATCAGGCCGATGTCGTGGAACATCGCACCAGCGTACAGAAGCTCCGCGTCGTACTTCAGGCCGCGATGCACACCGGCGAGCGCGCCGAAGTAATACACCCGGCTCGAATGATTGAAAAGAAGCTCTGTTTCCGTGTCGCGAACGAATTCGGTGATCTCGCGGGCGAGCTTGCTGTCCGGAACTGCGATGCCACTGATACGTCATAACCGACTCCTTGGTGGGGATGGCTTCATTGTGGATCGGTGTAGCATTGACAGACTGCGGCGTGAACCGCTGGCGGCGTGAACCGCTGATTTCTGCCATTTCACGCCGATTCCGGACCTGAGGAAATTCATATGGCCAGAACCATCGCCGTGCTCGCAATACCGGGCGTGCAGTTGCTCGATGTTTCCGGGCCGCTGGATGTGTTTGTGCAGGCGAACGCCGAAGCGGGCCGCAATGAATACGTGTTGAAGGTGGTCGGGACTGAACGAGGGCATCTCACGAGTTCATCCGGCATCCGCATGGTTCCCGACGAAGTGGCCGGCGAGCGCGCCTCGACATTCGACAAGTTGCTGGTGGCCGGCGCGCCGCACGCGGCGTCCTTGATCCTGTCGAGCAAGCTGCGCGCGTGGCTGGTCGCGACCACGAAGACGTGCAGGCGCTTCGGATCGCTGTGCACCGGCGCGTTCATTCTCGCGGAGGTGGAACTGCTGAAGGGTAAGCGCATCACGACGCACTGGTCGTCGGTGGACGATCTGTCGCGCCGTTATCTTGACCTCACGGTCGAGCCTGACGCCCTATTTGTGCGCGACAAGCGCCTGCGTACGGCTGCCGGGGTGACCGCCGGACTGGATCTCGCGCTGGCGCTGGTGGAAGAAGATCTCGGGCGAGATCTTGCCATGCGGCTGGCAAGCCAGCTCATGATGTATTTCAGAAGGCCGGGCGGGCAGATGCAATTCACAGCCGTAAAGGTCACGCCCATCCGACGGGCCGCTCGGCCTTGCAGGAGTTGCAGAGACTGGTCGCCGCGCGTCCGGAACTGGATTACAGTGTCGGCAATCTGGCGGCGCGCGCGGGATTGAGCCCGCGCCACTTCGCGCGCCTGTTTCAGACCGAGAGGTCGGCAGGTCGGCGTGACGCCCGCAGCGTGGGTCGAGGGCGCGCGCGTGGCCGTCGCCTGGCGTCTGATCGAGACGAGCGGCGATGCGCCGAAGCAGATCGCCGCGAAATGCGGCTTCGCCAATGCGGACGTGTTGAGGCGCGCCTTTTTCAAGCACGTGGGCGTGACGCCGGCCGATTATCGCAGGATTGCGGGCGCCTCAATCGAAAGATAAGTCCGGCGTCGCGTTCCGTTTAACTCTCGCCGACATTCACGCACCGAAACCCCGCATAAGCATACTGATAATGCCCCTGAAACCAGTTGCGGAAACTCGGGCGCAGCATGCAGGCAGCCGTGCGCGGTGATCCGCCTTTCATCACGAAGTGCTTGCCGTCGTAGAAATTGGCCGAGTAGCCAAGATAGAACGGAAACGGCTCGAAGCCTTCGAGCGGCCCGAAGGTCGTCGAGGTCCATTCCCAGCCATTGCCGAACTGGCCTTCGACGCCAGCCGCGCTCGCATTCTCCGGATGCACCTGCACCGGCGACGGGTCCCAGCGCCGGAAATCGAAGTTGCCTTCCGTGACGTGCGGCGCACCGAGCGCGGCGCGTTGCCATTGCGCTTCGGTCGGCAGAGCCTTGCCTTGCCAGCGCGCGTAGGCGTTGCCTTCGGCATAACTCACATACACGGGCCAGTCGTGCGGCAGATCGATCTCGTCGAACATCGTGCGCAGCTTCCATCTCTCGTCATCGCCGCGCGACCAGAACGCGGGATGCGCGATGCATTCCTCTTCCTTCCATTGCCAGTCGGCGTCGGTCCATAACGCACGGTTCGCGTAACCGCCCGCATCGATGAAACGCAGGTAATCACCGTTGGACACCATATAGCGGTCCATCTCGAAGGCGGGCACGTCGGCGCGCACTTCGCCGAACTCGTTGTCCCAGCCGAACAGGCCGCTCTCCCGCGACAAACCCAGCGTGACTTCGCCCGTCGGCACGCGCACGGTTTCATGCGTGAGCGCTTGCTTTGCCGCGCATTCGACGAGCGCATCCGGCGGCGCAATTTTTCTATCGACCGGCAATTGATGCAGCATGTACGCGAGCGTTTCCGCATGCATCAGCCGATGCTCGATGGCGACTTCCAGAAATTGCGTGGCGGATTCGTCGGGTGAAACGGGGTGAGCCGCGAGTTCGATCGGGTCGAAGCACGTGTCAATATCGGCGCGCACGCGATCGCGGTAGGCGCGTATGGCGTCGAGCGTCGGCCAGTCGGACGGCTGATCGGTCGGCAAGCCGCCATCGACGGGATCGATACCGAACGCGAACAGTTCGTCGTAGGCGGGATTGAGGCTTGGCAGGTCGAACAGGCGCCGATCGAACAGATTGCGGTCGAAAGCTTCCAGATGCCCGATGTAGAACACGATGCGATGACGCTCGGAAATCGGCCTGTCGTACAAATGTTCCGGCTTGACGATGCCGAACAGCGCATCGGTAACGCGGCGCGCCTCGTCGAGGCGCTCGAGCAGCGGGTGACGCAGGGAAGGTTCGCTCATGTCTCTCCGGGGGCAGGCCAACTAAGGAAACTAAAGCGTAGCGAACCGCATGCCAACCGAATTATGCGACGGGTTTATTCGCGATACCACAATAATCGGCTGCGGTACCGCGCGGGCAAAGGCTTGCGTCAGATATTGCGAAGCTTGTCTGCGAAGCTTGTCGAAATCGCGAATGCGGATGGTTTTGCCGTGCGCGTCGATCAACCCGAGCTTGGCGAAGCGCGACAAGGTGCGGCTGACCGTTTCGAGCGTTATGCCGATATCGTCGCGCGTCATGTGCAGCGTGAACTCGACGGTGGCGTAATCACGCCGGGCGAAGCGCGCCGACAGATCGAGCAGCATACGCGCGACGCGTTCGTCCGCGTGCAGCATGCCGCGCCGCGCGGTGTGATCGGAGACGCGGTTGATCGCCTGTCGCATCATGCGATGCATGCGCCGCTGCAAGCCTTCCGAGTCGCGACAGGCGCGCTCGAACATCTTGTAAGGCACGATGCACACAGAACTGTCTTCCAGCGCGACGGCGTCGCAGGTGTGGCAGCATTCGCCGATTCCGTCGAGGCCGAGCGCGTCGCCGGAAAGCAGCAGGCCGGTGACGCGCTCGCGGCCGCCTTCATGCGTGACCACGGTCTTCAACGATCCGGAGCGAACCGCGTAAAGCGATTCGAAGGCGTCGCCTGCGCGGAACAGCGCGTCGCACGCGGCGGGTGGCGGAAATCACGTTTTCCAGTTTGACGACATCGGTGGCGCACAGACCTTCGGGCACGCACAAGTGCCGCATCGCGCAACTCGTGCAATGCGCGGCATTGCGGCGGGCTTGGGGCAGGTCGGACATGACGCTCGCTCCTTGATAAATGAAAGGAGAATTGTCCCATGTCGGTTACCGCGCACCCCCCCCCGCGCGAAAATGCCGCGCCCCGAAACTTTCAAACTTGTTCGAAATCAGGCCGCATCGGCGGATTTGGCCGTAGCATCGCCGCCGGCCGCCGACGGAATCAGCAGCACGGGAATGGTCGCCTGACGCAGACACTGCTCGGCGATGCTGCCGAGAATCAGCCGCTGGAAGCCCTTGCGGCCGTGCGTGCCCATCACCAGCAGGTCCGCGCCGAAAGCCCTGGCGGCGGCAATGACGAGCGTCGCCACGTCGTCCGCGGCGGTCGCCTCGACCGTCACCACTTCGCCTGTGACACCGCGCTTGCGCATGGCATCGGCGACTTCCGCCGCTAGCGACGCGCCTTGTTGCATCAGGCTCGCGGCAGCGTGGACGGATCGTAGCCGGGCACGTCGAGGTACATCGGGCCGCTTTCGACGACGTAATACGGCTGCAACACCGTACCGTGCGTGGCAGCGAGATCGATGGCGGCGTCCAGCGCGCGCTGCGACATACGGCTGTCGTCGATGGCGACGAGAATCTTCGTGAACATGGCGACTCCTTATTCTAATAAGTTTTTGAGGAGTTACGAGGTTGGCCGGTTCAGGATACCGGAGGCCTGTCGCGTACGCGCCGCGCATTTTTGCGATGAGTTGATTCGTCGCAAGTCAGCACGTACAATTTATATTTACCCGACGAAAGATGGCCTCTCGACCAGCAATCTCATGCTCGATGCGTGTGGCAGCACGCCCACGCGCGTGGTGCGTGAGCACTTGCGCACG
>LFJI01000212.1 GCA_001235855.1 Candidatus Burkholderia brachyanthoides | reverse complement strand
TCTGATATCAGGGCGCATCCTGGAATTTCAAGTTCATTTATACCGAGTCAATAGCACACCGTGCGCACGCCGTAGGCCATCCATCGCCGAGCTGGTCATGCCGCCGTGGATGCCGTGCCACATCGTGCGGCTCAGGCGATAGCGCTCCGCGCCGTAATGCGCGCCCGCCTTCCAGATGCCCAGCAAGAGTAAGAACGCGAGCATCGGCAACACGCCGAGCAGCGGATGGCCCGTGGTGCGCACGAGAATCGCCTGCGCAACGCCTGCCGCGACGGCCGAACCAATCCAGGACCACGCAGGCCGACACGAAACCCTTGAACAGTTCGCCGCCCGTACCGGTATATTCGAAGCGCTCATCCTGAAACCGCATATGGGACCACATGTAGCGGCGCAGTCTCGTAGTTCCCCAGAAACAGTATAAGCCGAGCGTAAGCAGGTTCAACAACAGATCGGTGAAAAATATGCCAAACAGTTCGCTCGTCTTGCCGTCGTATTCGAGTAGCGGGCGTGGCTCATATTGCTGATCTTGCATGCTCATGATCGTAAGTTTCTAATTTTTTGATTTATTTTCCTGATTACCGCGCGGTCGCTACTGTGCGCAGCGGCGTGCGATGATCGCACCCCGAACGATCTGGCCGACGACGCAAGTCGGATGCACGGCACGGGCGTTCGCGAGCGTCACAAGCCTGGGAGAAACCCGGGGCCTGTCTCGCTTTGCCGTGCTTTCGGGGATATCGGCCGGTTTTCGTGAAAACAAAACCTTAGGCAGAATCGTTGGTTGGGATACGCCGCATGTGCGGCTAGGATGGCCCTTCCCTTCGATACCCGTTTCCGCTTCGCCATGCCACGCTATCTCGACGACGCCCAAGCCCGCGACATCCTGGCCCGGCGCGCGTCCTGGCGCTGGCGCAGCGAATGGCCGACCTGGCTCGTCATCGGCGCGCTGTACGGCGTCGCGCTGAACGCGAGTGCGCTCGACCTGCCGGTCGCGCTCGCGTTGCTCGCGGTGTTGTCGTGCTGGTACATGTCCCTGCAACACGAACTGCTGCACGGGCATCCGACGTGCTGGCCGTTCGTCAACATGCTGTTCGGCCTCGCGCCGCTGGCCGACGCGCATCTCACCGAACCCGGCCGCGATCCGGAAAGCTATTTCGTCACCTCCGCGCAGTGGGCAGGCGCGTCGCTGCGGCTGGCGCTCGCGGCGCGCAACACCTTCGCGGGGCGCGTGCTGATCGTGATCGAGCCGCTGTTTTTGATCGCGGCGTCGTGGTGCGAGGCCGCGCGGGCGGTCGCGGAGCGGCAGTGGCGCATCGTCGGGAGCTGGATCGTGCATGGCGCGGCGCTCGTGCTGCTCGCGTACTGGCTGGATGCGCGCTGCGGCATTCATGGCGCGCGTTCGCGTTCGGCGTCGGCTATCCGGCGCTGGAGCTCGCCTCTGTGCGCTCGTTTCAGGAACATCGCACCGCCGACGATGCGTGCCATCGCACGGTGATCAACGACGCGGCGTGGCTCTGGCGGCTTCTGTTTCTTAACAACAACTATCATGCGGTGCATCACGATCTGCCGGGCGTGCCGTGGTTCGATCTCGGCGCGGTGTATCGGGCGCGGCGCGATGCGTATCGGGTAAGCAACGGCGGCTTCGTCGTCGCGGGCTATGGTGAGTGGATGCGGCGCTTCGTTGTCGCGCAGGCCGTATCGCCGGTGCATCCGTCGGCGGGTTTCGTTCCCGAGCAATGGCACCCGCATCGAATGTGGGTACGTCCGGGGTGAAGGCTTCGACCTTGGTTTCGGAATCTCCACACCGCAAGCGTCGTCGCGCGAGGACCAAGGTCCCGCCGCCCCAAGCAACCGCGCGATGCGGCCTGTACGATAGTCCCCTCGTTCCTTCTCTGTCCCGTCATGCGCTGGATCGCCGCCCTGCCGATGTACAACGCCTCCCCTGTGCTTGCCGAAGACTGGCGCGGACTGCTGACGGAAGTGCGCGCGCAGCTGGCTGACTGGCTCGGCGCACGTGGCGACACGCTCGACCTGACCGATCCCGGCGACGATCTGACGGCCTTCTGGCTGCGCGACGACTTGCTGCTGTCGCAGACTTGCGGCTACCCGCTGCTGCATGCGCTGAATGACCGCGTGCGCGTTGTCGCGACGCCCGACTTCGACGCGCCGGGTTGTATCGACGGCACGTATCGCAGTGCCGTGGTCGTCGGCGCACAGGTACGCCCCGACGACCTCGCGGATTGCCGCGGCCTGCGCGCCGCCTATAAGGGCGACGACTCCCAACAGCGGCATGAATCTGCTGCGACATGCCGTGGCGCCGCTCGCGCGCGACGGCCGGTTTTTTCGCCTCGGTCGAGCGAAGCGGCGGCCATCTCGCCTCGCTGAAGGCGCTCGCTTTCGTCCGCGATCGACTTCCGGCGCTGGCAGCCCGCGTGTACGAAATCGGCGCGACGGCGAGCACGCCGGGTCTGCCCTTCATAACGCCGATGCGGCTGGCCCCGCCGATGTCGAAACCCTCGCCCGCGCGCTCGACGATGCCGCGGCACGCGACCCCGCCCGCGCGCGACGGCTGCGTCTGAAGCGCTTCGTGCGCATTCCGTCCGGCGTGTGATCGGCGACTACGAGCGGGACGCCGTCGCGCGCGGCTATGTGCGCCTCGCCTGACAGCACCCGACGCCCGCCCGGGCGGTTCCGGCAAACTCGCGCGAGTTTCGGCACAATTGGTTCTTTTTCAGGATTTTAAGCACGCGGCCGTGCCGTCCCGGCCGATGCCTCACGGCATCGCATCGAATGCGCCGGCACGGCCGCCTCATCGGAACGCCGAATGACCCCCTTCTCCGTACTCGACCTTTCCCCGATCCCGCGCGGCGCGACCGTCGCCGATGCCTTCGCCCACTCGCTCGATCTCGCCCGCCACGCGAAGCAATGGGGCTTTCTGCGCTACTGGCTCGCCGAGCATCACAGCATGACAGGCATCGCCAGCGCGGCGACTTCGGTCGTGATCGGCCATATCGCGGCGGCACCCAGACAATTCGCGTCGGCTCGGGCGGCATCATGCTGCCGAATCACGCGCTGCTCGTGATCGCCGAACAGTTCGGCACGCTCGCGTCGCTGTTTCCGGAACGTATCGATCTCGGCCTCGGCCGCGCGCCCGGCACCGATCAGACCACCGCGCGCGCCTTGCGTCGCGATCTGGTGGGCAGCGCCGAATCGTTCCCCGACGACGTCGCGGAGTTGCAACGCTTCTTCGGCGATCCGGTGGAAGGCCAGCGCATGTGCGCTGTGCCCGGCGCGG
Source organism: Candidatus Burkholderia brachyanthoides (assembly GCA_001235855.1). Classification (GTDB taxonomy): domain Bacteria; phylum Pseudomonadota; class Gammaproteobacteria; order Burkholderiales; family Burkholderiaceae; genus Caballeronia; species Caballeronia brachyanthoides. The sequence goes on along the minus strand of LFJI01000212.1, from coordinate 2,438 downwards.
GCCTGCATGTGCCGCCGATCTGGCTGCTCGGCTCGTCGCTATTTTCCGCGCAGCTCGCGGCGGCGATGGGACTGTCGTTCGCGTTCGCCTCGCACTTCGTGCCGGATTATCTGCTGACGGCGCTGCAGGTGTATTGCTCGCAGTTCCGTCCGTCGGCCACCCTCGACAAACCCTATGCGATGGTCGGTGTGAACGTGTTCGCCGCCGACAACGCCGCCGAAGCGCAGTTTCTTTTCACATCGTTGCAACAGCAGTTCATCAATCTACGACGCGGTACGCCGGGACAACTGCTGCCGCCGGTGGAGTCCATCGCATGGACAGAGGCCGAACGCGCGGGTGTCGAAGATTCGCTCGCCTGCTCGGTCGTCGGCGATCGCGCCGATGTCGAGGCCGGCCTGTGCTCGGTCATCGAGCAAACACAAGCCGATGAACTGATCGTGACCGCGCAGATTTTCGATCACCGGGCGCGTCTGCGGTCTTTCGAGATCACGGCGCAGGTGCGCGAAACGCTCGGCGCGATACCCTTACGCTGGACGCGCCCGGTTTTGACGGGCAATAATGAAGCACCGGAGCGGCGGCCGTCGGGCTGCGCGCTTCGCGTCCGCTTCAGTTACCTGTTGCGTTACTCGCCGTCTCTCCACGTGCATGCTCGGGCAACGTGCATGCACGTGGAGAGACGGCGGCCCCGCGAAAAAACAACAACGACGTCGCAAGACGGGAGGAAGAATGTCCATGCCGAAAAGCGCCGCCACGGGAGCCATGACGCTCCTGACGGAATATGACGAAGCCAGCGGCCAGGAAGTGCGTTCATTGCGGCTCGAACCGGCGGCCGACGGCAAGGCGGTTCTGCTGATCGAGATCGACGAGCGCAAACCCGGCATTCACCGCGAAGTGCGATATGAAATTACGCCCGCGGAACTGATTGCGGCGATTCGCGCGCACGGCGCCGAATTACCCGGAGAGCAACATAATCGTTAAAACATGGTGTAAAGCAGCATACAATGGTGTTCAGGCGCGCTCTCTGCCGTCTGGTGCGAAATCAGACGGATTCGGGCGGTGGGGCGACGTCTTCGGCGGTTCGTGGTCTTCCGGCGTGACTTCCGCGCGCGCTGTTGTCGTGCGTCCGTTACGGCGCTCCTCGAGCGGGAATTCCCGCAATCAGCACTCAAACCGACAATAAAGGCAAAAACGAGCCAGGCGGTTTAGCGCGGGTTATCGGTCATTGCGAACCACTGCGGTAAATATACTAATTGACGTTAATTGACGTGCGGCATGCGGTTTGCCACGCTTCATTAAACACATCTATTCAAGTCATCGAATCGCCCCGGTCCGCGAGGGGCGTCGGTTCGTCTTCCCAAAATCAAAAAGCTGAATCAGGAAAGCCGTGGACGAAAGAAAGCGAGACAGCATCATTGCGTATTTGCGCAGCCGCATGGCCGAATTCGGTATCACCGAAAGCGCTTTGGCCAAATCGTTGGCAGAAGCGCCGGTGGTCACCGCACCGGCCTCATTTATCAAACCGAACGGAGCTCATCTGGCGCAAAAGCCGAAGCGCCCGATGCCGCAATTGCCCACGCTACCACTAGGCGGCGAAGGCGGGACGCAATTCCGCAACGCCAGCGGCGACACGTGGGACGGTATCGGCGACATGCCCGAGTGGCTCAAGCGCGCCGTGCACGCGGGACAGGACATCGAGTTTTATCGCATCTGAAGCGGGCTGTGCCCGCGCAGGTGCTTCCGGTTCCACTCCATTTTTACGGTCCGCTCATGGCGCGACCCGGTAGAGCGTGCGCCCGTCGTTCGGCGTGGTGCGATTCCCGTGCGCTCATACACTCAGCGCTCATCCGGCACCGTCTGGAGAAACGGCCGCTCGCGGCGTTGCGCCATGCGCAACATGCGAGCGCATAGGCAATCGGCCGGGATTTATCAAGGTCAAGAAATTTTCGGCGGGGTTCCCCATCGCGCCTGATAAACGTTTATTGGTAGCTCGTCGCAAGCGGCTCGTCCGATCCGGGCCACGCATCGTCCTCAGGTCGAACACGTCACGTTAAGCACCTCGATCAAGTTCAGCAGTCTCCATAGCAAAGGAAGCACGCATGCCCATGCACGGACGCCGCCACGTATCGCCCCCCATCGAGCACGCAGCGCGCCACGACACCGGACAGGCTGCCGTGCGCGGCGGCATCGATAGGTGCGCCTGATCGTTCGCGCGAGCGGACCCAGCGCATCGATACGGACGACGAGCGGCATGCTCTCCCGGCCCGACACCTTGCCCAGCGTCGTGCGCCGCATGACGGCGGGGCGCATGCTGCTCGACGGCGCATCGGTCGAAACGGTCGCGGAGCAGTTGTATCTGTCCGTGCAGACGGTGCGCCGCCCCCATGCGCTCCTTGGCGCGCTCCCACACATGGCCCACCACGCTCTTCACCGCATTGGCG
>LFJI01000211.1 GCA_001235855.1 Candidatus Burkholderia brachyanthoides | reverse complement strand
TCCTGAAACACTTGTCTGGCAACGAACCTACGTCACAGAATGCGACATTTCTATCCGGCGGAAACCCGACATTTGAACTTGGAGCCTACAGCCGCTTACTGGGTGATCTGCTTTATATCGTGGCGCGAGCAGGTGTATAGCCGCTGGCTGCATGCGAAGCATTATACGTTCACGCATCTCACCGCCGCGTCGTATAAAGACTCGGAACTCGCGTTTAAAGAGCCTCGCGTTCAAGTTCCTGTATAATTTATCAAGCTCGTGACGGACTTCGTGCGCGTCTCGCACGGCATCCAGCTTCTCGGCGCGATCCTGCTGCATAGCTTCGGCATTGTCACCAAGGGCGTTAAGGAAGTCGTACCGGAAGCCGAGTACAAGAAGATGTGTGCGAACTCGCGCCTGCTGTTGGCCTGCTATGTCGCGATCTTCGTGTGGGCGATCATCGCGCATAGCTGGGTTGCTGGTCATGTTTCTGTTTCTCCCGCGCGTTTACGGAACATGGCTGCATGAGTTGTGCGGTTTTGCACGCTGACCCAGTGCACGGGACTCAAGGAGAACGTGCTCGATCATCGCGTGTCGAGCCGCACGGTGAAGCTCAATCCGGCGGTGCGCTTTCTCCTTTCTTCTACTGGAACATGAACTATCACATCGAGCATCACATGTTTCCGAGCGTGCCCTTCCACACCTTGCCGAAGTTCACGAGACCGTCGCCGCGCAAATGCCGACACCTTATGCGGGACTCTGGCCCGCATGGCGCGAGATCCTCACGATCTTCGCAAAGCAGAAACGCGCCCCCGAATATGTCGTCGTGCACGATCTACCCACAGCCAAACGTGGCGACGCGGTTGCCTGAAGCAAGCCCGAACATGAGCCTGAACCTGAAAGAGCGAAGAATGAACATCCTGCAATGGCATGAGGTCTGCGCGTGCGACGATATCGACGAAGAAGACGTGCGGGCGTTCGAACACGACGGCACGCTCTACGCGGTTTATCACACGCCGACCGGCTTCTATGCGACTGCGGGCTTTTGCACGCACGAAGCCGCACCGCCTGACCGATGGCTTCATGTTCGGCGAGATCATCGAATGTCCGATGCATATGGGCCGCGTCGATATTCCGAGCGGCAAGGCGCAAGGCGCGCCGGTATGCGTGAATCTCGTCACGCATCCGGTCAAGACCGAAGGCGGCAACGTGTTCATCGGTCTGTCGGCAGCAATGAGCATGCTGCAACGGATCGCTCATTCGTCTAAAGTCTCCCTATTGCTCTCGATGAAAATGAAACCGGAGACTTCGCATGACGGATGCGCATGCATCACAGGAAGAACACGCTCGTGATCTCGTCGTACCGAGTTCCGTCGCGGCGCTGGCGGCCACGCTCGATTACGACTCCGCGCCCGATATGCTGCCGCCCCTCTGGCACAGGATATTCTTCAGGCCGATCGTCAAGCAATCGCTGATTACCGAAGACGGTCACCTACGCAAAGGCGGGTTTCTACCCGATCTCGGATTGCCTCGCCGCATACCGTACTCGCCGCGCTGATCGAACGCGGCAAGACCGGGCGCGGCAAGCGTATCGACATCTCTATGCTGGAAAGCATGGTGGAATGGATGAGCTTTCCGCTTTACTACGCCTACGATGGACAAACGCCACCACGCCCGGCGCGGCGGGCGCATCGCATGCGACGATCTTTCCGTATGGCCCGTTCGTCGCGGGCGATGGCAAGACCGTCATGCTGGGTTTGCAGAACGAGCGCGAATGGAAGAGCGAATGGAAGAAATTCTGCGACACGGTGATGCGCATGCCCGCACTCGCATCGGATGAAAAGTACTGCACCAATAGCTTGCGCTTGCGCGCGTAGCATCCCGAAGCATTGACGCGCGTGATTCTCGATGTGTTCGCGAGCATGAGCGCCGCGCAGGTGATCGAGCAGCTGGACGAAGCGGGCATCGCCAATGCACGCGTGAACGATATGCACGATGTGTGGCGGCACGAGCAACTCGAAGTTCGTGGCCAATGGACGCGGGTCGAATCGCCTTCGGGCGCCATTCCCGCGTTATTGCCGCCCGGCATGAGCGCACACGAGACGAGCCGCGCATGAATGCGATTCCGGCGGCCGGCGCGCATACGGAGTCCATCCTGCGCGAGTTGGGTTTCGATGCGGACGCGGTAGCGCGGCTGCGTGCGGAGGGCGTCGTTTGAATTGTTCGGCTCATAGCTGCGCTTCGATCGCCTGCTTGTCGATGACCGACCAGACCTCTTCTATGCGCCCATCGCGAAAACGATAGAACACGTTCTCCGTGAACGACACGCGGCGGCCATTGACGGGCAAGCCGAGGAATGTGTCGCGCGGCGTGCAATCGAAATGCAGACGGCTCGCAATGTGCGATGCATCCGCCACGAGCATTCGGATATGGAATTGCACAGATTGGGAACCTGCTCGACGTCGCGTTCGAGCATCGCACGATAACCCGCGACGCCGAGCAGCTTGCCGTTGTGCTTCGCGTCGTCGCTGACGTAGTTGCCGAGAGAAGGCCAGTCGCGCGCGTTGAGGCAGGCGATGTACGCGCGGTAGATGTCGCGCGGAGATCGAGAGTGGGCATGTCGCGTGGTCCTGATCGATGTCGTCTCTCGATTCTACGAGCGGTCCGGAAACCACGCTGCGCCGCTCCGCAAAAGCAAACCCCGCCCGCGGCACTCGTCACTGGCGGGGTCGATCGTTCCATCGCGGAATTTTCAAGCCCGATCAGGTCACCGGCGCCGGATTGAACAGCACCAGCGCGTTATGCAGCTTGAGGACTTCCGCCTTGGTCTGCGTCTTCCCGCTCGCCACATCGAGCATCAGGCGGAACAGTTCCCAGCCCACATCGGAGATCGTCGCCTCGCCGGTCGCAATCGTCCCCGCGTTCACATCCATCAGATCGTGCCAGCAACGCGCCAGATCAGAGCGCGTCGCCACCTTGATCACCGGCACCTCGGCCAACGAATACGGCGTGCCCCGCCCCGTGGTGAAGACATGCAGATTGATACCCGACGCGAGTTGCAAGGTGCCGCAGATGAAGTCGCTCGCAGGCGTGGCCGCATAGATCAAGCCCTTCTGCTTCACCTTCTCGCCCGGCGACAACGCGCCCGAAATGGTCGATGAACCTGACTTCACGATCGACCCCATCGCCTTCTCAACGATGTTCGACAAGCCGCCCTTCTTGTTCCCCGGCGTGGTGTTCGCGCTGCGGTCCGCGCCTCCACGCTTCAGGTAATCGTCATACCACTGCATCTCGCGGATGATCGCCGCCGCCACTTCGCCATTGGCCGCGCGCGCCGTGAGTTGAGCGACGCCGTCGCGCACTTCGGTCACTTCCGAGAACATCACCGTCGCGCCCGCGCGCACCAGCAGGTCGGTCGCGAAACCAACTGCGGGATTCGCGGTCAGACCCGAGAAGGCATCGCTGCCGCCGCATTGCACGCCGATCACGAGGTCCGCCGCCGGACACGTTTCGCGGCGGCGATTGTTCAGCCGCTTGAGATGCGTTTCCGCAATGCGCATGATCGACTCGATCATCGACGCTAAACCGACGTGCGCTTCGTCCTGCAAGACGACCGTGCCGCCGTTTTCGTCGCTCGCGATACTCGCGATATCGTCGATATCGGCCACCTCTTCCGTTTGCGCCGCCGCCGCAATCGGGATCGTGCCGGCGGGCATCAGGCGTTCGGGCTGCAGCTTCTCGCAGCCGAGGCTCACCATCATCACCTCGCCGCCGAAGTTCGGATTCAGCGCGATATTGCGCACCGTGCGGATCGGCACCATCGCATCGGGCGCGTCGATGGCGACGCCGCAGCCGTAGGTGTGGCCCAGGCTCACGACGTCATCGACATTGGAGAATTTCGGCAGCAACTCGGCCTTGATGCGCGTGACCGCATGCTGAACCACGTCGGCGACGCACTGCACCGTCGTCGTGATGGCGAGGATGTTGCGCGTGCCGACCGAGCCGTCCGCATTGCGGTAGCCCTCGAACGTGAAGCCTTCCAGCGGCGACTCGTCCGGCGCCTTGATCGTGGCGATGGGCAGATCGTGGAGTTCGGGCGGCATGGGTATGCGCAGCACGTGTTCGTTGACCCAGCTTCCCTTCGCTAGCGGCTTGTTCGCATAGCCGATGACGACGTTGTAGCGGATCACCGCCTCGCCTTCTTCCAGATTTTTCAGCGCGACCTTGTGGCCCTGCGGCACGCACTCGCGCAGTACGAGGCCGTCTGCGAACGTGGCGCCTTCGCCCAGACCGCCGTCGTTGACGACGATCGCGACGTTATCGTCCGGATGAACGCGAATATAGAGGGGAGACTGATTCATTTCTGATGATCCTTCGCGGATTGATACAGTACGGCAGTACGGCACATTCTTGAAATTATGTCATCTTACAACATACCATACCCACGCGCCGTGGGTCGGTGTTTACCCTTCAAATCCTATAATAAAAGAGGTGGATTTGGTTGTACAGCCGGAATTCATGTTGTACGATAACTTATATGCGTTGCTTGAAAGATCTTACAGGTGCTGCTTGAACGATTCATCTCATCCGGCAGCCTCAACCGAGATCCGAGAACACACACCATGACGACACCGCAAGAACTCAAGAAAATCGTTTCCGAAGGCCTGCTCTCCTTCCCCGTCACCGACTTCGACCAGCAAGGCAACTTCCGCGCCGACACCTGCGCGAAACGCCTCGAATGGCTGGCTCCGTACGGCGCATCGGCGTTGTTCGTCGCGGGCGGCACGGGCGAGTTCTTCTCGCTGGAACAAGCGGAATACTCGCAGATCGTGAAGACGGCCACCGAAGTCTGCAAGGGTAAGGTGCCGATCCTCGCCGGCGCGGGTGGCCCGACGCGCACGGCCATCGCGTTTGCGAAGGAAGCGGAAAAGCAAGGCGCGCAAGGCATTCTGCTGATGCCGCATTACCTGACGGAAGCATCGCAGGACGGCCTATGCAATCACGCGGAGGAAGTGTGCCGCGCCGTGCCGAACATGGGCGTGATCATCTATAATCGCGCCAACTCGAAGCTGAACGCCGACATGCTGGAACATCTCGCAGAAACCTGCCCGAACCTGATCGGCTTCAAGGACGGCGTGGGCGAGATCGAAAACATGGTGACGATCCGCCGCCGACTGGGCGACCGCTTCTCGTACCTCGGCGGTCTGCCGACGGCTGAAGTCTACGCCGCCGCTTACAAGGCGCTGGGCGTGCCGGTGTACTCGTCGGCGGTGTTCAACTTCATCCCGAAAACGGCCATGGAGTTCTACCGCGCGATCGCCGCCGACGACCACGCGACCACCGGCCGCCTGATCGACGAGTTCTTCTTGCCGTACCTGAAGATCCGCAACCGCAAGGCGGGTTACGCGGTGTCGATCGTCAAGGCCGGCGTAAAGCTGGTCGGCCACGACGCAGGTCCGGTGCGCGCACCGCTGACCGATCTGACGGGCGAAGAGATGGAACAGCTCGACGCGCTCATCAAGAAGCTCGGCGCGCAGTAAGGTCATCGGCGCGACCGCGCAAGCGGGGGAACCGTGCAGTTTCGCGATGTCGAAAACTGCACGGCTGTGCTGATCGAGGGCCGCTCTCGATAGCCTGAGCGGCCCTTCTTCGTGCGTCTGCACGCGGGAAAAAGCTGACTCGCTCTTTCCTGACGGCAGGCGTGCTGGACAACGGGCTGGTTGGTGCGACGCACGAGGGCACGCCGCAGGGCGCTCCCCTGTCGC
>LFJI01000210.1 GCA_001235855.1 Candidatus Burkholderia brachyanthoides | reverse complement strand
CATCGGATCGATACGATCAGCTTGAAGGGGCGCGGCAAAAGGAGCTAAATGTGTTTGTTACCCATGTTCTGACACACCTGTTACTGTACGCAAGCACCGCCGGAATTGCCACGACCAGACCGAATGCCGTCATGATGAGCGCCTCACCCACCGGCCCCGCGACGTTCTCGATCATCGCCTCCGACGCGCGCCACGCGGCCTCCGCGAGTGGCAAATACACGCGCTCGCGATCCGCGCTTTTCAGCGTGCCGATGCCGTCTTTCAAGGTGGCCGCCTGCCACTGCCAGAAACGCTGCAATGTGCGCGGACCTTGCCACTTCGCGCGCGCCAGTACCCACGCCTTGACCAGCAGAAAAACACCAGCTTGCGAGCAACATCGCGAACAACACGCCCGCGACCGCGTGTGTCGCCGGATTGCACGGATTGCAGATAGTGAAAGATGCCCGTTTCCGCCATTCCATACGAAGAGGATCAGCGCAGGCCGAGCACGTCCTGCATGTCGAAAAAGCCCTTGTCGTGACCTTCGAGGAAGCGCGCCGCGCGCAACGCGCCCTGCGCATACGACAGACGGTTCGCCGACTTGTGCGTGATCTCGATGCGCTCGCCGATGCCCGCGAACAGCACCGTGTGATCGCCGACGATATCGCCGCCGCGAATCGCCGAGAAACCGATGGTCGACGGATCGCGCGCGCCCGTCACGCCTTCGCGCGCGTACACGGCGCAATCCTTCAGGTCGTGGCCGAGCGCCTTCGCGATCACTTCGCCCATGCCGAGCGCCGTGCCCGACGGCGCATCGATCTTGTGACGGTGATGCGCCTCGATGATTTCGATGTCGTAGCCGGTCGAAAAGTGCTTCGCGGCGAATTCGAGCAGCTTCATCGTGACGTTCACGCCAACGCTCATGTTCGGTGCGAACACGACGCCGATCTTCTCGCCCGCAGCCTTCAACTGCGCCTTCTGTTCATCGGAGAAACCCGTCGTGCCGATGATCATCTTCACGTCGTGGCGCAGCGCTGCGTCCAGATGCGCCAGCGTGCCTTCGGGACGCGTGAAATCGATCAGATAGTTGGCGTTGACGAACACGCGTTCGATGTCGTCTGTAAGCAGCACGCCTGTGGTTTTGCCGAGGAACGCGCCCGCGTCCTGACCGAGCTGCGGTGTGCCGGCGCGGTCGAGCGCGCCGACGAGTTGCGCGTTGGGATCGTTGAGAACGGTTTCGATCAGCATCCGGCCCATGCGGCCCGATGCGCCGGTAATGGCGATTTTCATGGCTGTCTCTTGATGGATGAGATGAACCGTGCGAGCATTACACGCGGTGGATGATGCGGATGTGTGCCCGGCCGCAATGCCAGCCGGGAGCTGCGCGTTGCACGCCGTTCCCGCGCGATGCAATGCGTTACTGGCTTTGCTGCTGCGGGGCATCGTGAACTGCTGATTGCCGTTTGCCGTGGTCGGCGCGGGCGACAATCGCCGGACCGACCGCGCTGCTATCCGGAATCTGGATGGTTTGCGGCTTGCGTTGAAGCTGGATCTGCGAGTTGCCGCCGGAACCGCCCGTGCCCGGCGCGCCGCCGTTGCTCTGCGGCGCGTTGGTGTACGTGGACGAACGCTGACGGCCGGTCGGCATTTCGACCTGCGCCCTCACGCGATTGGCGGCCTGCTGGTTCGCATCGCCCGCGAATGCCGCAGCCGACGCGTTCGGCTGCGTGGACGGTTGAAGGCGAGGCGCCGCCACCGCCGTACCCGGAGCCGATGCCGACGGAACCGGCTTGGCGACCTTGATGCCCTTGTCGCCGTCGATTTCCGCGAGCAGTTCGAGGTTGGACGGCAGGTTTTCGCCGCCCAACCAGCTCGTCACGCGATCGCTCGCGAAATTCACGATGAAGTCACGCTGCTGTACCACGGCCGTCGAGCCGCGCTTGAAGTAGAAAACATAATCCCAGCGATCCGCGTGGAACATGTCGGTGAGTAGCGGCGTGCCCAGAAGTTGCTTGACCTGGTCGCGCGACATGCCGACCTGCATCTGATTCGCCGCTTCCTGGGAAACGAAGTTGCCTTGCACGACCGTGATCCGATACGGTGTGATGCTTTGCGCGATCTTCTGCGTGACGCTGTCGTACGTCGAGCAACCGGTGAGCATTACGGCCAAGGTTGCTGCGATCATGGTTCCCCGCATGCGACGGCTCTCCCTGCAATTCGATAAAGATTTTGAAAAAATTTCACCTATCGCGCATGGCGCGTGAGGGTCGCGTTTGGCGTCCGCATGGAGCGTAGTACGCACTCATTTCTCACTTACTTAAACCGCTGCCTGTTTCCTGCGAGATGTCCGGATTCGGAAAAACGCATTAACATGAGAACTTTGAATTGTACTCTAGGGATGCCTAGCCATGACCAATCCTGCCGATCTCAAGAACATCGGGCTCAAGGCGACCCTGCCGCGCCTGAAGATTCTCGAGATTTTCCAGCACAGCACCGTGCGCCATCTGACCGCTGAAGATGTGTACCGAAACCTGCTCAACGAAGAGCTGGATATCGGACTCGCGACGGTCTATCGCGTGCTGACGCAGTTCGAGCAGGCCGGCCTGCTGTCGCGGAGCAATTTCGAATCGGGCAAGGCCGTGTTCGAGCTCAACGAGGGATCGCATCACGATCACCTTGTGTGCATCGACTGCGGTCGCGTCGAAGAGTTCTTCGATGCCGAAATCGAGCGCCGTCAGCAGTTGATCGCGAAGGAACGCGGCTTCAAGCTCCACGAGCATGCGCTCGCGCTGTACGGCGCATGCACGAAGGAAAACTGTCCGCATCGCAAGCACTGAGCGCGGCGCGCCGGCGTCCCGGCGCGTAGCCTCGCCGGAAAACAAAACCACCGCCCATCGTCGAAGATGGGCGGTGGTTTTGTTTCGCCCACAGCTTTTACGATACGCGTATGCGGCTCATTCGCAATTGCATTTACATGAGCCGCGTTGCGTTGATACCGATCCGGTCTCAGACCGCGTGAGCACCTTCGTGGCCATTCGTTCCATGCGTCGATTCCGGCGCGGCGGGCACGAAGCGATACTCCGCATCCTGATCAAGCACGCGTTTGGCGCGCGCCCGGTCGATGTCGTTCTCCCACACCGCGATGACCACCGTCGCCATGCAATTGCCGATCAGATTCGTCACCGCCCGCGCGATGCCCACGAACCAGTCCACCGGCAGAATCAGCACGAGACCGAGCACGGGAATCGCCGGAATGGCGGAGAGCGTGGCAGCGAGAATCACGATCGCCGAGCCGGGAATGCCATGCGCGCCCTTCGACGTCACCAGCGACACGAGCACCACGACGATCAGATCGTGCAGCGACAGCGGCGTATTGGTCGCCTGCACGATGAAGATCACCGCGAGCGTCAGATAGATCGAAAAGCCGTCGAGATTGAAGGAATACCCGGTCGGAATCACGAGGCCGACGGTCGAATCCTTCACGCCCATCCATTCGAGCTTGCGCATGATCTGCGGCAGCACCGCATCCGACGACGCCGTGCCGAGCACGATCGACAATTCCTCGCGCAGATAGCGCACGAGCTTGAAGATGGAAAAGCCCGCGAGCCGCATCACCACCGCGAGCATGACGAACACGAACAGGAAACAACTGACGTAAAACACGGCGACGAGCAAGCCCAGTTGCTTGAGCGAAGCCACGCCGTACTGACCCGTCGTGAACGCGATGGCGCCGAGCACGCCGAGCGGCGCCAGCTTGATGATGAACTCCATGATGCGAAAGAACACGGTCGAGAGTTCGTCGATGAACACCGTCACGCGCTGTGCCTTGTCGCCCGAGAGCGCCGAGCCGAAAAGCACCGCGAACACCAGCACTTGCAGGATGTCGCCCTTCGCGAAGGCGTCGATGGCGGTGTCGAGGATGATCTTCAGCAGAAAGCCGGCGGTGTCTTTCAGGCTTTTCGCGTGCTCGGTGTAGGTCGAGAGTGCGGAGGCATCGAGCGTATGCAGATCGATGTTCATGCCCACGCCCGGTCGCGTCACCCACACCAGAATCGCACCGATAATGAGCGCCAGCGTCGTCACGAACTCGAAGTAGACGACCGCCTTCAGGCCGACGCGCCCGACTTTCTTCAGATCGCCCGCGCTCGCCATGCCGCTCACGACGACGCAGAACACGATCGGCCCGATCACCATCTTGATGAGCTTCAGAAAGCCGTCGCCGAGCGGCCGCAGCGGACTGCCCGAAATGCGGCCACACGGCGCCCACGATGATGCCGATGACCAGCGCGATCATCACCCTGCCAAACAGCGAATTCAGGAATTCTGTCACGGAATTTCTCCTTGTCCGTCAGAAAGATAGCGGAACCAGGACACTGTTCCGACTGGTCCGACCAGATAGCTGATGATGGATATTAGGAAGCCAATATAGAGCGTAGAGCGGTCAACCGGCATCACGTAACGGTTTACCCTGCGTTCGGCTGGCACTGAAATGATCGCGGGAAAGACGCTGTACACGTGCACGGGCGCCGTGCATACAATGGCAGTCAGACCAGACCAACACCGTCTTTCGCATGAAGAATGTCCCGCATACCGTGACCGATGCCGCCATTGCGACCATCCGCGAGCGCATCGAGGCGAGCGTCTATCCGGTGGGCAGTCTGCTGCTCGCGCAACGGCAATTGTCGGAGGAGCTTGCGATCAGCCGGGCGTCGCTGCGCGAGGTGCTCACCACGCTCGAAGCGCTCGGCATGCTGCACATTCGCCCGGGCAAGGGCGTCTATGTCAGCAGCACGCAGGCGAGCAGCACGCACGCATGGCGGTTCGCGGATCAGGCATCCTTGCCTGATACCTACCAAATACGTTTCACGCTGGAGGGCTTCGTCGCGCTGCTGGCGGCGCATTCGATCGGCGACGACGATATCGACTGAATCTCGCGGCGCTGCAAGGCGCGTTCGCCGATGCGGATCTCGAGGAAACCGCGCAGATCGATTTCGCGTTTCACATGCGCATCGTGAGTCTCGCGGGCAATGCCGCGATCGAATCGATCCTGCGCGGCAGCGCGGACATCATGAAGGGAAGCCAGCGCCTGCCGTTCTATCGGCGCGAACTCGTGTTGTCGACGTATCACGAACACGCGGCCATCGTCGCCGCACTCAAGGCGCGCGACGGAGAACGCGCGGGCGTGCATTTTCCGGTGCCGCACAAGCTGAGCACGGCACTTCCGGCGAGGTTCACGGTCTCAGCAAGGGCTATCCGCGAGCGATTTTTCGATCGGCTTGCGTCGCCCTGCAATTCGTCGAACATCAAACAGGAGTGACGTCGATGGACGCACAACAGCCCGTTTCAGAATTTCTGTCGTCGGAACATGGCGCGCAGGCTCAGCAGGCGCTCGCCGATCAGGGCTTCAGTCCCGAAGACAGCCAGCAGATGCTCGGCACCGCCGCCAAAACCGCCCACGCGCACGCCGAAGAACAAAGCGAAGATCTCCTGGGAAATCATCCCGGCAAGAGCTTTTTCGCCGCGTTTGCCGCCGGCCTCGTACGCGGAGACGGCTTCATGAAGTCGATGGAAGAAGGTGGCGAAGGCATCATCGCGGGACGCATCGCGGAATCGACCGCGACACGCATGGGCATGGGCCCCGGCACGGCATCGACGGTTGTGGCGGCTACGCCTTACGTCATTTCGTTCATCATTGCAGTCGTCGGCATGGCGCACGAAGCGGTGACCACGTTTCTCTAGCGCCCGATCCACCTCGTCCAGCAGCACATT
>LFJI01000021.1 GCA_001235855.1 Candidatus Burkholderia brachyanthoides | reverse complement strand
CCGAACCACCGTGTACGGACCCGTACGCACGGTGGTGTGGGATAGGGGCGGGCCGTGAGGCCTGCCCCTATCCCGATCCCGTCGTTGGCGGGTATGCGCGCATGCGTGGGGTCAGTGATCGTGGTCGTCGCAGCCGCAGTCGGGGCCGTGAACGTGATCGTCGTCGTGATCGTGTTCCTCGATATCCCACGTCCCACGCGGGGAACGGATCGACGAAGGCTTGCCACGCGTCCGCGCCGCGCGACCATTCTTCGTCGCTCAACAGGCACGCGTCGAAGCGTGACTGCCAGGCGTCCACTTCGAGGCGCTCGCCGATCAGTAAGTACCAGTTCCTGACGCCGATCGCCGATGCTCTTGTCGTCCGGGTCCCCATACCATTCCGCGACGATCTCCGCCTCGAGTTCGGGATCGTCGGTCGGCCATTCGCTGCGATCCTGTGCCACCCACCAGACTCCCGCCGGCCCATGACGCAGGGTGGCACCCGCCTGCGACAACGAGCCGCCCACTTCGCCGCGCGTGGCGAGCCAGAAGAATCCTTTCGCGCGAATGACGCCCGTCCACTCCTGATGCAGCAGCGCCCACAGCCGTTCGGGATGAAACGGCCTGCGCGCGCGATACACGAAGTGGCCGGTCTCCGATGCTTCGTCCGCTTCGATCGAAGGCGCTTCGCCGTTGAGGATCGCGAGCCAGCCCGGCGCGCCCGCCGTGCCGTCGAAGTCGAAGCGGCCGGTGTCCAGCACGTCGTCGAGCGGCACGTCGCTGTTTGCGGCCATCAGTCGATGCGCGCGCGGATTCAGCGCGCCGGCGATCTTCGAGATCCTGTTTGCGTCGTCGCACGCATCGATCACGAGCACGTCGCAGAACTCGATCTGCTCCACCAGCGCTTCCACTACGGTCTTGCCTTCGTCGTCGTCGCCGGCGAGCGCTTCGGTGGACACGTAGTCCTGCAGGAAGCGCGACCCGTCGATCACGGTGACGAAGGTATCCAACCGCGCGCGACCCGCGAGCGTCGCGGCGTCGTCGTTGCCGAACGCGAGTTGCTCGGCGATATCCATGGAATCGAGCATCGCGGGCGATTCGATGACGAGCGCGTCGAAACTCTGGGTATCGGCCAGCGCGACGATGGCGCGCTCGATGGCTTCGAGCGAATGATCGGCGAGCGTCACGCGGCGGCAACCGTTCGGCAGGTCGCGCGCTTCGTCGGGTACTTCCGGCGAGCCGAAGGCGACCACGCCGATGCGTTTGCCCGCGTCGTTGGCGAGCAGGGCATCGAGCAATGCAAACTTGCCCGCGCCGGTGAATCCCGAGATCACGGTGACTGGCAGTGGCGTCTGGTTCATTGCAATGAGTGTGGAATGCGTCGAGCGATGGATGGACGGAAAGACGCGCAGCGTGCCGCCCGGACGGCGGCACGCTGGCTATCGGAATGGGGATTTTGCATCAATTGAGCCGCGCGTGACGGCTCGGGGTCATCGGGCGATGGCGGAATCAGCGCTGGGCCTGAACCTGAACCATCTTCCGGCGACGCAGGGTCTCGATGATTTGCGCGGAGTATTTGTCGCGCAGTGCGGGTATTTCGGAATGGTAAGCGCCGACGGCCTGCCACGAATTGCCATATTTGTTCATCTTCTGGCGCAGATGCCAGGCGGCCACGTACACGCTCTTACACGGCTCCATGAGCGTGCCGCTGTTGATGCCGTATTGCGCCAGGGTGTTCAGATGGATCGAATTGATTTGCATCAGCCCGTAGTCGGTCGAGCCATTGGCATTCTTGTTGATGGCGTCGGGATTGTTATGCGATTCCTGCCAGGCAATGGCGCGCAGGATGAGGGGATTGACCTTCTGATACCTCGCCGCTTCGTCGAAACAGTCGGTGTGTGCGGAGGCGGCCGCCAGCATGGCGCCGCAGCCTATCGCAAGTAATCGCAGTATTCGTTTCATATTCTTTCTACTCCATCCGCCCATGCGGAACGTCATGTAGCCTTTGTGGCGCGGTGCGCCATCGCCAACAAACACACGTCCGCGGCCGGGCTGGCATCGGGAAAACCCACCCTTTACATCACCGCCCGGAATGCGGAACTGCCCGTATCGTCCGTATCATACCCGCTGACGTTTTTCGGCATTAGTTGGCCAGCAGATATACGTTTTAGGTGCCCGTTAGAAATTCGATTCGTGTAACGTTTGTTTGCTAGGACTGCTCCGAGTGCCTCAAACGTATGATATTAAGGCAACCAGTCAGGTTACAATGCGGCCCCCGTTTTGTGAGGCGAAGCATTGAAAGCCATCCACTTATTGAAAGCCATCCACTTGCGGTGTAACGGCAAGGCGTTTTGAAAGCTTGAGTGGGTGAGCAATTTTTTGCAGTGCAGTGAGTTGTCGTATGAATTGGAACAATTCCGTTACATAAAGCTGCTATCGTCATCACTTTTTGATTGAACGCGGCGGGCGAAGCAGCTCAAACCTTGGAATGGCGGAGCGCTCGGCCGAGTCGGGCGGCGCTGCCTTTAGCCGGCTCGATCAGACCGGCTCAGACAAGATATCCATGAGAAGACAACCTATGGCACTGCGTCGCATCGCGACGGCACTGCTGGTGGCAGGACTTATCGGCGCGCAAGCCGCGCACGCGCAAGTGACGTTGAATTTCGTCAATGCGGACATCGATCAGGTCGCGAAGGCCATCGGCGCCGCTACCGGCAAGACCATCATCGTCGATCCCCGCGTGAAGGGGCAGCTGAACCTCGTGTCGGAGAATCCGGTGCCCGAGGATCAGGCGCTCAAGACGCTCCAGTCGTCCTTGCGCATGCAGGGCTTCTCGCTGGTGCAGGATCACGGTGTGCTCAAGGTCGTGCCCGAGGCCGATGCCAAGCTCCAGGGCGTGCCGACCTATGTGGGCAACGCGCCGGCCGCGCGCGGCGATCAGGTGATCACGCAGGTCTTCACGCTGAAGAACGAATCGGCGAACAACCTGTTGCCGGTACTGCGTCCGCTCATTTCGCCGAACAACACCATTACTGCCTACCCGGCCAACAACACGCTGGTTGTCACGGATTACGCCGACAACGTGCGCCGCATCGCCGGCATCGTCGCGGGTGTGGATACGGCGGCGGGCCGCGAGATGGATATCCTCCAGCTGAAGAACGCGAACGCCATCGACGTGGCCGAGCAGATGAACAAGCTGCTCGACCCCGGCACCATCGGCAGCACGGACGCGACGCTCAAAGTGACCGTCACGCCCGACGCCCGCACCAACTCACTGATGTTCCGCGCCTCGAGCAGCGCGCGCCTCGCCGCCGCGAAGCAACTGGCCATGAAGCTCGACGCGCCGACTTCGCAGCCGGGCAACATGCACGTGGTCGCATTGCGCAACGCCGACGCGACACGCCTTGCGAAAATCTTGCGCGGCATGATGGACAAGGGCGGCGGCAACGACAACTCGTCGAGCAGTTCCGGTTCGAACTCGCAGAACTTCTTCGGCAACAGCGGCGGTGGCCTCGGCAATTCGTCGATGTCCACCGGCACATCCGGCACGCCGCCGTTACCGAGCGGCTTCGGCAGCAATTCGAGCAGCAGTAGCAGCAACCCGATGGGCGGCACGCGCGACCAGAGCTTCTCGAACAACAATAACAACGACAACGGCAACGATCAGGGCGGCGGCATGATCCAGGCGGATCCGGCGACGAATTCGCTCATCATCACCGTGCCGGACCCGGTTTATCGCAACCTGCGCACCGTGATCGACCAGCTCGACGCGCGCCGTTCGCAGGTCTACATCGAAGCGCTGATCGTCGAACTGATGGCCACGACGTCGGCGAACCTCGGCATTCAGTGGCAGGGCGCGCTGCTCTCGAACGGCGGCAACAATGCGCTTTACGGCAGTACAAGCTTCGGGTCGAGCAACTCGAACATCGTTGATCTGACCGCGATCGGCAGTCAGGCGTCGAGTAATACGTCGGCGTTCGCATCCGCTTCGGGATTGCTGCCCAATGGCCTGAACATCGGGTTGCTGCATAAATTCGGCAATTTTTTCGGGCTGGGCGGCCTGCTGCAGGCGCTATCGCAATCGGCGGACGCCAACATCCTGTCGACGCCTAACCTCATCACGCTGGACAACGAGGAAGCGAAGATCGTCGTCGGTCAGAACGTGCCAGTCGTGACCGGTTCGTATGCGACGCCGACCGCCAACACGGCGACGTCCGTGACCGCGTTCAACACCTTCGACCGCCGCGACGTCGGCGTGACGCTGCACGTGAAGCCGCAGATCACCGAGGGCGGCGTGCTCAA
Organism: Candidatus Burkholderia brachyanthoides; assembly: GCA_001235855.1. GTDB lineage: Bacteria > Pseudomonadota > Gammaproteobacteria > Burkholderiales > Burkholderiaceae > Caballeronia > Caballeronia brachyanthoides. The sequence continues at coordinate 12,304 of LFJI01000021.1, read as the reverse complement.
GCTGCAGTTGTATCAGGAAGATTCGACGGTCGACGCTACCACGACCAATAACCCCGGCGGCGTGACCATCAACACGCGCTCGATCCAGTCGACGGTGTTGGCCGACGACGGCGAGATCATCGTGCTCGGCGGCTTGATGAGTGATCAGTACAATTCGGGCAACAGCAAGATTCCGCTGCTCGGCGACATTCCGTTCATCGGCAGCCTATTTCGCAGCGAAAATAAGACGCGTACAAAGAACAACCTGATGGTGTTCCTGCGCCCGGTGATCGTTCGCGATCAGGCGACGGCCTCGCAAATCGCCAATACGCGCTATGACTATCTGCGTCAGCAGCAGTACGGCTCGACGACGGACAATCGCCTGATCCGCGACCAAAACGTGCCGATGATGCCGCCCAAGCCGCTCGGCCCGAGCGAAGGCAGCGGTCCGCCGTCGCAGAATCTGTTCGACTGGAACGCAACCACGCGCGGCCAGCCGAGCACTACGCTGCCGCAGAATCCGAACGCGGGCCCCGCGCCGCTGCCGATCCAGACGCCGCAGCAAGCGCCGACGCCCGAACCGTACAACAATAACGGTACCGGCGCGAATAGCTACGCGATCCCCAATAACCAGCCGAACGTGCAGCCGAGTCCCGCCCCGACCAACAACGGGTCTACAGGAGCACAACCGTGAACACGGTCAACGGCGACGCCGATCAAGCAAGCGCCACGGCTTCACCGCTCGCCGCGCGGCTGGTGCCGTACGGCTTCGTGCGCACCGGGCAGATCCTGCTCGCGCACCAGCATGCGGACCACATCGAGGTGTGGATCAGCGATCGCACGTCGGATGCGGCGCTCGCCGAGGTTGCGCGCAATTTCGGCGCGCTGTCCATCGTGCGCAAGCCGGCCGATGAACTCGCCTCCGCGATCAACTCCACCTATGCCCGCAACGACGGCAACGCGGCGCAGGTCGTCGGAGAAGTGGAGGGCGAGGTCGATCTTTCGCGTCTCATGCAGGACATTCCGGAAGTCGAAGACTTGCTGGAATCGGAAGACGACGCGCCGATCATCCGCATGATCAACGCGCTGCTGACGCAGGCGGCGCGCGAGCAGGCATCGGATATCCACATCGAGCCGTTCGAGAACGCGTCGGTCGTGCGTTTTCGCGTGGATGGCACGCTGCGCGACGTCGTGCGTCCGAAGAAAGCACTGCATGGCGCGCTGATCTCGCGGATCAAGATCATGGCGCAGCTCGATATCGCCGAAAAACGGCTGCCGCAGGACGGCCGTATCACGCTGCGTGTGGGCGGGCGGCCGGTCGACGTGCGCGTCTCGACGCTGCCGACCGGGCACGGCGAGCGCGCGGTGCTGCGTCTGCTCGAAAAAGACGCGCAGCGCCTGAATCTCGAAACGCTCGGCATGGCGCGCGACACGCTTACGCATTTCGACAAGCTGATCGGCAAGCCTCACGGCATCGTGCTCGTGACCGGGCCGACCGGCTCGGGCAAGACGACCACGCTGTACGCCTCGATGTCGCGGCTCGAGACGACCACCACCAACATCATGACGGTGGAAGACCCGATCGAATACGACTTGTCGGGCATCGGCCAGACTCAGGTGAACGAGCGTATCGGCATGACGTTCGCACGGGCGCTGCGCTCCATCCTGCGGCAAGACCCGGACATCATCATGATCGGGGAAATCCGCGACCTCGAAACTGCTCAGATCGCGGTGCAGGCGTCGCTCACCGGCCACCTGGTGCTCGCGACGCTGCACACGAACGACGCGGCCTCCACCGTCACGCGTCTGACGGATATGGGCGTCGAGCCGTATCTGCTGGCGTCGTCGCTGCTCGGCGTGCTGGCGCAGCGTCTCGTCAGGCAGTTGTGCCCCGTCTGCAAGGACGAGCGCGAGGACAAAGACGGCTCGAAGCACTGGCATCCGGTCGGCTGCGAGCGCTGCGGGCAGTCGGGTTATGTCGGTCGTCGCGGGGTCTATGAATTGCTATTGATAGACGAGAGCATTCGCCCGCTCATCCATCGCAATGCCGCCGATGCGGAAATCCTGCAGGCGGGCCGCGAACAGGGTATGCGCACCTTGCGCGAGGACGGCGGCCGGTGGCTTGCCGCCGGCGTGACTTCGCTGGAAGAAGTGCTGCGCGTGACGGGTGGCGAATGAGAGGCGGAGAATAAGGTATGCTAGCGTTCCGTTTCGAAGCGATCGACACTGCGGGCAAGACGCAAAAAGGCGTGCTCGATGCCGATAGCGCCCGCGCCGCGCGCAGCCAGTTGCGCACACAGGGCTTGACGCCGCTGATCGTCGAGGCCGCAGCCTCGCGCACGCGCGGCGAGCGTCAGCAGCGCCTGTCGCTCGGGTGGCGGCTGTCGCAGCGCGAACAGGCTATTCTGACGCGCCAGCTCGCGAGTCTGCTGATCGCGGGCCTGCCGCTCGGCGAAACGCTGCAGGTGCTGACCGAGCAGTCGGAGTGCGATTACATCCGCGAACTGATGGCCGCGATCCGCGCCGAAGTGCTCAGCGGCCATTCGTTCGCCAATGCGCTCGCGCAGCATCCGAAAGACTTTCCAGAGATCTACCGCGCATTGGTCGCGGCGGGCGAGCACGCCGGCAAGCTCGGGCTCGTGCTGTCGCGTCTCGCGGACTACATCGAGCAGCGCAATGCGCTCAAGCAGAAGATCATTCTCGCGTTCACGTATCCGGGCATCGTCACGCTGATCGCGTTCGGCATCGTCACGTTCCTGTTGAGCTATGTGGTGCCGCAGGTCGTGAACGTGTTCGCCAGCACGAAGCAGGCGCTGCCGTTCCTCACCGTGATGATGATGGCGCTGTCCGCCTTCGTGCGCAGTTACTGGTGGGTGGTCCTGCTCAGCGTGATCGTGCTGGCGTGGATGATCAAGAGCATCCTCTTGCGGCCCGGGCCGCGCATGGCTTTCGACCGCTGGCTGCTGACCGCGCCGCTGGTCGGCAAGCTGGTGCGCGGCTATAACACGGTGCGTTTCGCCAGCACGCTCGCGATCCTCACCGCCGCCGGCGTGCCGATCCTGCGAGCGTTGCAGGCGGCGGGCGAGACGCTTTCCAATACGGCGATGCGCAACAACGTGGACGACGCCATCGTGCGGGTGCGCGAAGGCTCGTCTCTGTCGCGCGCGCTCGGCAATACCAAGACCTTTCCGCCTGTGCTGGTCCACCTGATCCGCTCGGGTGAAGCGACCGGCGACGTCACCACAATGTTGGACCGCGCCTCCGAAGGCGAAGCGCGCGAACTCGAACGCCGCACGATGTTCCTCACGAGCCTGCTCGAACCGTTGCTGATTCTCGCGATGGGCGGCGTCGTGCTGGTGATCGTGCTCGCGGTGATGCTGCCGATCATCGAACTGAATAACCTGGTGCAGTAGTGAACGCCCTGCAAACCCGCCTGCTGATGCTCGCTGCCCTCGCGCTCTTCTGCGTGACGGTGACGTACTGGGTCGTCACGCTGACCTCGCGTCAGACCGCGCCGCTGCCGGCCGCCGCCGCGACACGCACGCCATCGACCGAACAGGCGGCGGCGATCTTCGGCGGCCAGTTGCAGCAGGCGAATCAGGACGTGCATCTGTTCGGCATCCTTGCGTTGCAGCATGGCGCGGCGACCGTCGTCAGCTTCGGCGGCGAACCGGCCAAGGCGGTCGCGCTCGGCAGCCTGCTCGCGGACGGCGTGAAGCTGTCGGAAGTGCGCGCGAAGTCGATCGTCATCCAGCGCAACGGCGGCGCGAAGTCGGAAATTTTCCTGCCGCAGGTGCCCGCCGGACCGACGATCTACGTGCGTTGATGCGTGATAAGGCCGGACGCCGGCGCGCGTGACGCGTATGAAAGCGCGTCGTTAGAATATTCGGTTCCGGCGCGGCGACGCTCGAGCCGGACAGGTTTGAACGATATCGGGCGAAGCTCGAAAAACAATATCCATCGAAGAGGTAGTAGTCGTGCAATTGTGGACCCAACGCCGCATGCAGGCAGCACGAGCACAAGGTCGCCGTCAGCGCGGCTTCACGCTGATCGAAATCATGGTCGTGATCGCGATTCTCGGCATTCTCGCCGCGCTGATCGTGCCGAAGATCATGAGCCGTCCGGACGAAGCGCGCCGCGTTGCGGCGCATCAGGACATCGGCACGATCATGCAGGCACTCAAACTCTATCGTCTTGACAACGGCCGCTATCCGACGCAGGAGCAGGGCTTGCAATCCCTCATCCAGAAGCCGACGACCGAGCCGGTGCCGAACAACTGGAAGGACGGCGGCTATCTCGAGCGCTTGCCGGCGGACCCCTGGGGCGGCCAGTATCAGTATCTGAATCCGGGCGTGCACGGCGAAATCGACGTGTTCAGCTACGGCGCGGACCAGAAGGCGGGCGGCGAAGGCAACGATGCCGATGTCGGGTCGTGGCAATAGCCGCGCCCCGTTTCATCTAGTTGCATGAACAGGCACGGCAGGCATCGGGCAGGGCGGCGCAATGCGGGCTTCACGCTGCTTGAAATGCTCGTCGTGCTGGTGATCGCGGGCTTGCTGGTATCACTCGTGTCCTTGCAGCTCACGCGTAATCCGCGCACCGATCTGAACGAGGAAGCGCAGCGGCTTGCGCTGCTGTTCGAATCGGCGGGTGACGAGGCGCAGGTGCGCGCGCGGCCCATTGCGTGGCAGCCTTTGCAGGGCGGCTTTCGTTTCGATGTCCGTACCGGAGACGGCTGGCGTCCGCTGCGTGAAGACGATATGCTGCGCGCGCGTCACTGGGAAGGCGGCGTGACCGGCGTCACGATCAGTTTTTTCGATTCGGACAAGTCGGCGGACCGGCTGGTGTTCGGCACCGAAGCCATCGACACGCCGATGGAGATCACGCTCATCTCGCCGGTGGGCCGCGTCACCATCGTCGGCAGCAGCAATGGCCGGTTCGAGGTGCGCTGATGCATCGGGTCCGTTCGCAGCACGGTTTCACGATGATCGAAGTGCTGGTCGCGCTGGCGATCATCGCGGTGGCGCTGGCGGCGTCGCTGCGCGCGGTCGGCGCGATGGCGGCGGGCGAGCAGAATCTGCACCGGCGTCTGCTCGCGGGCTGGAGCGCGGACAACGAACTCGCGCAGTTGCGGCTGTCGCGGCAGTTTCCGGATGTTGGTTCGAAGAGTTTCGACTGCTCGCAGGGCAACCTCAAACTGGTGTGCACGCAGCGCGTGAGCCGCACACCTAATCCGCTGTTCAGGCGCGTCGAGATTTTCGTCACGACGCCGGGCGGCAGAGGCAATTTCGCGCAGATGGTCACGGTGGTGGGGAATGAAACGAACCGTTCCCTCTGACGTCGCGGCGGCGCGGCGCGGCCGTCGCCGCGGGCAGCACGGCTTCACGCTGCTGGAAATGCTCATCACCATCGCGATTCTCGCGGTCATCGCGGTGCTGTCGTGGCGCGGGCTCGACTCGGTGATTCGCGGCCGCGCCACCATCACGGTGGCGATGGAAGACGAACGCGTGGTCGCGCAGTTGTTCGACCAGATGCGGATCGATGCGCGCCAGGCCGCAACCGACGACGAAGCAGGGCAACCCGCCGTGTCGGTCGCGAACGGGCAGTTGCAGATCGTGCGCGGGCTGTTCGCACCGGATACGGTGCCGCGTCTGCAGGTCGTGCGGTATAGATTGTCGGATGGACGCGTGGTGCGCTACGCGTCGCCGCCGCTGTCGAACGTGGGCGAAGTGCGCCGCGCGCTCGGCTCCGGCGACATGGGCGGCTGGAACGCCATCCCGCTGATGGGCGGTGTCGGCTCGCTCACGGCGCGCGTCTATATCCCGCAGAAAGGCTGGACGACGAGGATGAATGACGTGGTCTCGCGGATCAACGAGAACGACAACAACCTGAAGGTGCCGCAACTCGGCAACGCGCCGTTGCCGCGCGCGGTGGCGGGCATTCAGATGGCGATCGGCGCGAAGAATCTCGCGGCGCCGATCACGCGCGTATTTCTGGTCGGAGAGTGATGATGCGGGCTCATCGGCGTGTTCCGAACAAGACGAGACAGCGCGGCGTCGCGATTATCAGCGCGCTGCTGGTGGTCGCGATGTCGGCCATTCTCGTGTCGGGCATGCTGTGGCGGCAGCAGGTGCAGGTGCGGCGCATCGAGAATCAGCGGCTGCTCGCGCAGGCGCAGTGGATTTCGCGCAGCGCGCTCGACTGGACCCAGCTGATTTTGCGCTCGGAAGCGGATTCGTCGCCGACCGTCACGTATCTCGGCGGCGTGTGGGGCGTGCCGATTGCCAAGACGCGGCTATCGGATTTTCTCGGGCAGATCGGCGAAGTGCGCGCGCAGGAAGGGCAGTCCACCTATCTGTCCGGCTCGATCGAGGACGCGCAGGCCAAGTTCAATCTGCGCAATCTGGTCTCGACGCCCACGCCGGGCGTGCTGACTATTAATGTCGCGCAGATGCAGGCGTTTCAGCGGCTGCTCGCGGAGCTCGGGCTGAACGGGTCGCTGGCCAGGACGGTGGCCTTGCAGATGCGTGTGGGCCTTGCGCGTTCCGCGACGCGCTTCCAGACGCAGCAGAGCAGCCCGACCGCCAGCACCTCGACGAATTCGGCGGAAGAGACGATTCAGGCGCTGGCGCAAGGCGGCGCGACGGGCGGCGGCAATTTTTCCGACGATCCCGGCCTGAAAGACGCCGATAGCAACGCGCCAGTCACGCCTTTGCAGATGATCGGCGTCAACTCGCTGCTCGACGTCAACGGCTTCACGCCGGAAACCGTCGCCAAGCTGCGGCCGTTCGTCACCATTCTGCCGACCACGACGGCGGTGAACATGAACACCGCGCCCGCCGAGGTGATCGCGGCCGTGGTGCCGGGGATGAACCTCGCGCAGGCGCAGGCGTTCGTCGCGCGGCGCGCGACCGTGTTCTTCCACGACGTCGGCAACGTGCAGCTCGCGCTGAACGGCGCGGGCGTCAAGACGGCCACGTCGGTCGATCCAGACGAGATGGATGTGACGACCAAGTATTTTTTCGTGCACGGCGACGTCGAGCACGAACGCGCGCGACTGCAGCGCACCACGCTCGTGTACCGCGATCCGAATACGCATACGACACGCATCGTCTATTCGCGCGACGCGAACTGACGACGATGCACTGACAAAAGGAAGTGGCCTTTGAGCACAACACTGATCGTTCTTCTCCCGCCGCGCGATCCGGCGGTGCGCTCGGAAGAGTGGCAACTGCCGAACTTGCCGTTCATGCTGCTCGACAAGCGCGGCGAGCAGCAGCGTTCGGACCGCGCCGCGCTCGGGCTGCTGCCGCGCGCGAACGCGACTGTGCTGATCGTCGCCGCACGCGACACGCTGCTGCTGTCCGCCGCCGTGCCGCCGCTCAAGGGGCCGCGTTTGCGTCAGGCGCTGCCGAACGTGGTCGAGGATCAGCTCATTCAGGACCCGCAGACCTGCCATATCGCGGTCGATCCGGTCGCGCTGCCCGATGGGCGCCGCGTTGTCGCGGTGATCGATCGCGGCTGGTTCCGCTTCGTGCGCGAGGCGTTCGGCGCGGCGGGGCATCGCAACATCAAGGCCGTGCCGGCGATGCGCTGCCTGCCGGTGCCGGCCGCCATCGTGCCCGTTGCGGCGGACAACGCCAACGCTGAAGAACGCCCGGAAGAGAACGCGGACGCGGGCGAAGCGCCGCCGCCCCCTTTCATCGCCGGCCTGCTTGGACATATCATCTCGACCGCGCCTGCGTTGATCGGCGAATTGTCGCCGTCCGCGCAGATGGTGCCCACGCTCATGGAAGTCGCGATCGCGCGCGGCGAGCGTGCGGCACTCGGCGAAGGGCTCGCGCTGCCCGAGGAGTCGGTCGCGGCGACGCTGCACGCGCTTGCGGGCGATCATCCCATCGTGCTGTATTCGCTCGTCGATCTGCCCGGCGACGAGCCGCGCCTGTCGTCCGTGCGTGGCGCAAATCAGGCGGCGCAGCATGTGGCGGGCGCGCAGCCGCTGGCATTCGAAGCGCTCGTGCATCACGCGCTGGCGAGCCGTTTCGATCTGTGCCAGTTCGAATTCGCCGCGCAGCCGTGGCGTCTGGACCGTTCGACGATGCGCCGTCTGCGCGTGCCCATCGCGCTGGCGGCGGCGTCGGGCATCGTATCGATCATCGGCGTGAACGTGCAGTGGCTGCAGCTTTCGCGTCAACGCGACGCCATCAGCGCGCAGATGACCGAACTGCTGCTCAACGCGTTTCCGAAGACGACCGTCGTGCTCGATGCGCCCGCCCAGATGACGCGCAATCTCGACCGGCTGCGCACGGCGTCGGGCGAACTGTCGCCGTCGGATTTCCTGTCGCTCACGGACAGACTTGTGCGCTCGCTCGGGCCGGTGCCGGTGAACGGCATTGCCGGGCTGGATTATCGCGACCGGCATCTCGAAGTGACGTTCAAGCTGGAAACCAAAGTGGACCCTAACTTGCAGAAGCGCCTCTCGGCCAACGGCCTGAACGGCGCCATCGACACCAATACCGGCAAGTGGACGATCAGGAGCGGCCAATGAAAGCGGAAATCGGACGAACGCTCTCTGAGTTCTGGGAACAGCGCACGCCGCGCGAGAAGACCATCCTGATGTGGGGCGGCCTGGCGCTTGCGCTGGTGATCGTTTATCTGGTGCTGTGGGCGCCCGCCTACGAGGGCCGCGAGCGCCTGCGCACCAGCCTGCCCGCGATGCAGCGCCAGCTCGCCACGATGACCGCGCAAGCCAACGAGGCGCGCGCGCTCGCGGGCAACGTCGACAGCGTCACGCCGACCAGCGGCGCGTTGTCCAAGTCGCTCGCCGATGCCGGCATGCAGCCGACGCAAGTGCAGGTAATCGGCGCGGCGGTGCAATTCCAGTTGAAGAACGCATCGTTCCCGAACTGGACCGTGTGGCTCGACGAGGCGCGCAAGCAGTTCAAGGTGCAGGTGAACGACGCGCACATTACCGCGCTCAAACCGGACGGTCAGGTGGATCTGACGGCATCGGTGCAACCGGCCAACGTAAAATGAGTTACTGGATTCGTCGCCTGAAGATGGCGCTGCCCGCGCTCTTCGTGGCGTTCGTTTCGGTCTTTCTGACCTTGCTCGTGATGATGCCCGCCGCCTGGATCATGCCGCAGTTCACGCACGCGACCGGCGGCCACGTGAATCTGGTGGACCCGGCGGAGTCGCTGTGGCACGGTTCGGCCACCTTGATGCTCGCCGCCAGTACCGACGCGGGCGGCGCGACGCTGCTGCCCGGCCGCATCGAATGGACGACCGCGTTCTGGCCGCTCTTCAAGGGCCGCGTGCATATGACGATGCGCCAGAGCGAAGCGATGCCCGACGCCGTCACCGTCGATGCGACCACGCGCGGCGCAACGCTGTCGGCGGGTCAGATCGGCGTGCCGGCGACGCTGCTGGCGGGGCTGGGCGCGCCGTTCAACACGCTGAATTTCGAGGGCGACGTACGGCTTTCGTGGACGGATTTCCGCGTGCTCGGCAAGAACGCGTACGGTCAACTCATCGTGACGCTCGACGACATGGCATCGCGAGTGTCGCGTGTGAGGCCGCTGGGTTCGTATCGGGTCGCGCTGCAGGCGCAGGGCGCGCAAGCAACCATCGATCTGTCGACGAGCAAGGGCCCGTTGATGCTGACCGGCAACGGCGCGGTCTCGCAGGGATCAACCACCTTCCAGGGCAAGGCGACGTCCACGCCCGATCAGCGTGAAAACCTCGCCGGCCTGCTCAATCTGCTCGGACGGCACACCGACGAGAACACGGTGGAACTCATCTTCGCACGATGACCGCCTAACGCTGACCGGCGAGCGGCGCGTCAGCCGCCCGCTGCGTGAGCGCTCGAGGCGGGCGATGGGTGCCGGCCATGCTGCCGGTTTCCTGATCCATCTACGCGGCGTCCCAGCCACCGCCGAGCGCCTTCACCAGACCGACCGACGACACCATCCGCTGTCCCGCGATATTCACGAGCTTCTGCTCTGCGGTGAACGCCGCGGCCTACGCGGTTAGCACATTGATATACGCGACCGTTCCCGCCTTGTACTGATTGTTGATGATCGCCAGCGCCTGCTGCGCCGACGCGACCCGCCTGCTCCTGAACGACGGTCTCCTTCTCGAGGATGCGCAGCGACGCGAGGTTGTCCTCCACGTCCTGGAACGCGGTCAGCACCGTCTGCCGATACGTCGCGACGGTCTGATCGTACGCGGCGCGGGCGGCGTCGTTATGCGCGGCGCGCAGGCCGCCGTCGAAGATCGTCGCGACCAGACACTCGGGCCGAGCGTCCAGAAGCGCGAAGGCGCGCGCAGCAGTTGCGAGAAGATCGAACTCTCGAAGCCGCCTTGCGCCGAGATGGTCAGCGTCGGAAAGTAAGCGGCGATTTCCACGCCGATCTGCTCGTTCGCCGCCGCCTTGCGCTCCGCCGACGCGATATCCGGGCGCCGCTCGAGAATTGCCGAGGGAAACTCCGCTGGCACCGTCGGCGGCGTGGCGTCGAGCGGAATGGGCGGGATCGCGAAGGTCGAAGCCGCTTCGCCGACGAGCACGGCGATCGCGTGTTCGTACTGCGCGCGCGCGACGCCGTTATCGATGGCCGAGGCCTGCGCAGACTGCAATTGCGTTTGAGCCTGAATCACGTCCGAACGCGCGACGATGCCCTGCACGTACTGATTGTGAGCTTGAGCGACTGCTGATAGGCCGCCACAGTGTCGTCGAGCAGCTTCTGCTGCGCGTCGAGTGAGCGCATCTGAAAGTAGGTTTGCGCGAGCGTGGCCTGCGCGGAAAGGCGCGCATTGGCGAGATCCGCTGCCCGCTTTGTTGACCCGCTTTCTGTTCGGCCACCTGAGACGACGCACGCTGTTCCACAGGTCGGGTTCCCAGGTCACGTCGAACGCGACGCTGAACTGATTGTTGACCGAGCCTTGCTGGCCGGAGCTGGAACTGCTGGTGGACCGGTTGCCCGCGCCCGTTCCCGAGCGTGTGCCGGACACCGATGAACCGACGGTCGGGAAATACGCGGTGCGCGGCTTCACCAACCAACGCGTGCCTGCCGGTACGCAGCCGTATATTGCGCGATGGACTGATTCGACTGATTAAGTTGATTCTCGAGATCGTTCAGACGCGCGTCGCCGTAAATGGTCCACCAGCTTCCGCGATCGGCCTGATCGGCGGGCTGCGCGACTTTCCAGCCTTCCGGCGCTTCCTTTTAGGTGGCGGGCGTGAGCGTGGACGGACGCTGATAGTCCGGCCCGACCGCGCAACCCGCGACGAGCGAGGACTCAGACGGCACGCGAACGGCGAAGACGCAGCGCGAGCATGAAGCGAACGGGAAGCGGCGAAGCGAGACGGCATCTGCGAGTCGAAGTTCTGTCGGCGCCGCACCGTTCGATGCGAGCGAACGCGGCAGACCGAAATGGTAACGGAACTGGAAGAACACGCGGCGCGGGAAGCGCCGCGTGTCAGGCAGGCGTTAGCGTAACGGCTTCGTCGTAAGGCGGGTGTTACACGCTGAAGGGAATCGTTTACAGCCCGTTACGCTATTGCACCGTGTTGCTCAGGCGCCCGATGCGCCGCCGCCAGAGCAGGGCGCCGCCAGCAGCGGATGCGACGACGCCGATTGCGAGGACTTCGCCTTGGCCGATGCGCGCCGCCGATGCCGATTGTCGAACCAGCCCATTGCCAACACCACGAACGAGCCGCCCGGCAGCAGGAACACGATCAGATACAGCGCAAGTTTCCACGCGTTCATTTTCTGCGGAACGAACTGACGGGAGGCGTTGGCGATCGTGCTGCTGACTTGGCCGAAGCGGCGGCGGGCGGTCTTGGTGAGGCGGCTCATGGTGGGTCTCTCGGGGCGTTGGGCGACGCGGCGAGCGTTTCAGAACATGTTGTCGGTAGGCGCATTAAGCGCATAACTCGTTGATTGGAATAATATTGACTATGCAAGTACTTTTCAAGATACTACCGATTGCTTTTTTTTAGTGTTGCGTTCGCGGGACGGCTTGCTGCTCGCGAACCCTGCGCGTATCGATATGGATAGCGAACCGCTTTACGATCCCACCACGATATTGGCGTGATCCTCTTTTTGGCGTCCGGGCGCGCACGCCGTTGGAGTTGTCGCGCGAGATGTCCTATGACAGCGGTTCCATAACGCGCATGCTCGACCGGTTGGAGAAGAAGGGCTTTCTCAGCCGCACGCGCAGCGAGAACTCCGATGGCCAATGCCTGTTGGTGATCATCGGCGTGAAGCTCGATGGAAGCAAGGAGCGCGTGGCAATCGGTGAGGGGTAGTCGAGAAACGAAAGC
>LFJI01000209.1 GCA_001235855.1 Candidatus Burkholderia brachyanthoides | reverse complement strand
TCCCGTGATGTACAGGACCCAGCCCTCAGTGGCCTAGCCGAATAACTGTCCAACTGTCCAACTTTGCGGGGTCAGATCAGAACGCGGCTTTTTCGCGTGCGCGAAAATTCAGGCCGGCTGCTTATGCGGCGTCGCGACGATGGAGGGCAGTTTGCCGTGTTGCTTGGCGAGCAGTTCGCGATACAGCCCCGGGCGCTCACGCAATTCCTGCGGCGAGCCGTCGTCGATGACCTTGCCCGCGCTCATCACGATGATGCGATCGAAGTTTTGCAGCGTCGAGAGACGGTGCGCGATCGCGATCACGGTGCGGCCGACCATCAGCCGGTCGAGCGCTTGCTGGATCGCTTCTTCCGACGCGCTATCCAGCGCGGAGGTCGCTTCGTCGAGCAGTAGGATCGGCGCGTTCTTCAGGATAGCGCGCGCAATCGCGATGCGCTGACGCTGGCCGCCCGACAGCTTCACGCCGCGATCGCCGACGATGGTGTCGAAGCCTTCCGGCATCGCCTCGATGAAGTCCGTGCAGCGTGCTTCGCGCGCGGCGGCGAGCACTTCCTCGCGGCTCGCGTCCGGACGCCCGTAGGCGATGTTCTCGAACACCGTGCGATGGAACAGCGAAATATCCTGCGGCACCAGCGCGATGGCATGGCGCAGGCTGTCCTGCGTGATCGCGGCGATTTTCTGCCCGTCGATCTTGATGCTGCCCTTTTGCGTTTCATAGAAGCGCTGCAGCAGCGCGAGCACGGTGGATTTGCCCGCGCCCGACTTGCCGATCAGGCCGACACGCTGGCCCGGCGCAATGTTGATGTTGAAGTTGTCGAGAATCAGCCGGCGGCGCGGATAGGCGAATGTCACGCCCTCGAATTCGACGCTGCCGCCTTGCGGCACGAGTTCGGTCGCGTCCGAGCGGTCCGGCATGCTGTGCGGTTCGAGCAGCGTCTGCACCGCTTCCGCCAGACGCGCGACGTGCTGCGTCACATCGACGAGCGCCACGGCCAGATCGCGCGTGCCGTGCAGGATCGTGAAGCCCAGCGAGCTGACCAGCACGATATCGCCGGACGTTGCCTGACCCTTCGACCACAGCCACAGCGCCCAGCCGAGCAGGCCGGCGGAGAGAATCGCCGTGACGACCGCATGGAACAGGCGCAGCTTTTCAAGGTACAGCAGGCTTTGCTGACGCGCGACCATTTCGGCCTTTACCGTCGAGCCGAAACGTTTCTGCTCACGGAAAGTCATGCCGAAAGCGCGCACCAGCGCCATGTTGCCGATCACGTCGACGAGCTCGCCATCGACCGATGCCGCCTTCGACGCGAAGCTGTGATGCCGCCCCGAACCGCGCTTGGCGAGCCGGTAAAGCACGAAGGAGAGAATCAGCGAAACCGTCATCAGCCCGGCTGCCATCAGCGGATTGACCGACACGATCATCACGATCGCGCCCAGTACCGCGATACACGGCGGCAGAACGTTCCATGCCATCACGTTTTCCGAGGTGTAGATGGCGTTCGACGTCGCGGTGATCCGGCTCGCGAGCATGCCGGGCTGCTTCTCGGAAAAGTAGGTGGGCGAATGGCCGCTCAGATAAGAGAAGAGTTCCTTGCGCAGGTCGCCCGTGACGATCACGAAGACGTGCGCGCCCACCCAGCCGCCGACCCGCCATAGCAGGTTGTCGGCGGCGATCAGGCCGACCAGGATCATGAAGGCGCCCCAGAGCGGACCGGGATGCCCGCGGCCCTGACCGAGCACGTCGATCAGGTGTTTGATCGCGTACTGAGAGGCGAGGGCGCATCCGACGGCCGCGAACACGCTCAGCAGCACGACGGTATGCGCGATGGGATGCCGCTTGATATAGCGCATCAGGAATGCGAGCGGGTGATGCGCGTAGCTCGCGAGCTTCGCATTGTGTGCGTTACGCTGGGAGAGGGTGAGTTGGTCCAATGGTCTTTTTCGTCGTAGAGCGGTTGAGCGTCTGTTGCGCCTTCGGGCCTTGCGTGCCGCCCGTGCGATGCCGCCTGCACGATCCGACTCCAACCGCGCTGCTGCCGCCCGATCCGGCGCGAATGACATCAAACAAAGCGACGCGGCGCCGTCTCCATGCCTGAATTGTAGTCAGCATCACGGGGGCGCAAACGTCATTCGGACAAACGATGCCCGGGCTTGTATGACAGTCCGAACATCCTCGACATTCTGTGCCGGGCCGGATCGTCCGGCTCCGATGCGCGGCGCGGCAAGTTGCGGCCGCGCGATTTCAGCTTCTCTCCGGGCGCGGATTGTAAGCACATTGCGCCCTTTTTGCGATAAAGTGGCGTGGAACCTTTGCTCACCGATTCGCATATTCCGAGTTCGCATTGCAAGCCGCCGCAAACGTCGAGAGGAAAAGCACGCCGCGCGCCAGCCTCGCCGGGAAACTACCTGCGCTTCCATGCTCCGAAGCGCAAGGCAAAGCCCGCGTGTCGGACAGCGCGTGGACTCAATGTAGAACAACCTTAATAAACATAAACAGGGGTTTGCAAAATGTATCCCCCTTGTAACAAGGTACCCTTGTAACAAGGTAAATAAGTTGAAATGCCTACGCTGACCACCGTGTAAAAGGTTCCATCCGTGTAAAAGGTTCCATAATTCGCTCAGGGTTTTCACCTAAATTTTGTGACAGTTTTTGTAGGTGGCGGTCAACCACGAAAGTAGATGCGCGTTTATTGCTGATGCGCGGTGCTTTTTGAGATATGGACTTACATTTGCTTACGCTTACTTCCACTTGCCCGCATCAACCCAAGTGATCGGCGACTCCGCTTTTCACTCGAGTACCAGCCCCTTGCGCCGCGGCACACGCGCCGCGGAAAGCTTCGCCCGAGCCGAGCGATTCGCTCTAACGTCAACACGACAGCATTAACAGACTGAATACCAGGAGTATCACGACATGCGAATCGCTCAAATCGCGCCCCTCCATGAAGCCGTTCCGCCGAAGCTCTACGGCGGTACCGAACGCGTGGTGTCTTACCTGACTGAGGGACTCGTGGAAGCCGGACACGATGTCACGCTCTTCGCGAGCGGTGATTCGCAGACCTCGGCGAAGCTCGAAACCTTCTGGCCGCAGGCGCTGCGGCTCGACCCGACCATCCGCGACACGATGGCGCCGCACATGCTGCTGCTCGAGGAAGTCCGCCGCCGCGCCGACGAGTTCGACGTGTTGCACTTCCACATCGACTACTACCCGTTCTCGCTGTTCGCGCGCCAGCCGGTGCCGTTCCTGACGACCATGCACGGCCGTCTCGACCTGCCCGAACTGCAGCCGATCTTCAGGACCTTCAGCGACGTGCCGGTCATCTCGATCTCGGACAATCAGCGTCAGCCGCTGCCGCAAGCGCACTGGCTCTCGACGGTGTATCACGGCCTGCCGGAAAACCTGCTCACGCCGATCCCGAACGTGAAGCCCGATTATCTCGCGTTCCTCGGCCGCATCTCGCCGGAAAAGCGCGTCGACCGCGCAATCCGCATCGCGCAGGCCGCGGGCATGAAGATAAAGATCGCGGCGAAGCTCGACAAAGCCGACCGCGCTTACTACGAAGAAGAGATCAAGCCGCTGTTCGCGCTGCCGCACGTCGAGTACATCGGCGAAATCAGTGAAGCCGAGAAGACCGAGTTCCTGGGCAGCGCGCATGCGCTGCTGTTCCCGATCGACTGGCCGGAGCCCTTCGGTCTAGTGATGATCGAAGCGATGGCCTGCGGTACGCCGGTGATCGCGTTCAATCGTGGTTCGGTGCCGGAAGTGATCGAGAATGGCGTGGCGGGCTTCGTCGTGGAAGACGAACTCAGCGCGATCGCCGCCGTAAAGCGGCTGGACCAATTGCCGCGCGAAAAGGTCCGTGCCGCGTTCGAACAGCGTTTCTCGTCGAAGGTCATGGCGGCCAACTACGTCACCGTGTACGAAGAACTGCTGCGCCAGAAGCGCTGCACGGTGCTGCGCGAAGTCAACGCGAGCTGAGAATAACGCCAATTAGAGTCGCACATGTAATAGCGGCTTTCCATCGCGTCTTAGCATGAAAATAACGCCCCGCGCGCCTCAAGGCACGCGGGGCGTTGTCGTAATACGTAATAGCACATTCGGGGCGCCTTTCGAGCGCTAGACCGCCTAGCTCGAGTGAAACCTCTGACGGTATCGTATCTTTAATCTTCCTATAATGGATGGGCGGGTTTCGGCGTCTTCGGATGCCGGGCGGGAACGCCGTTCGCGGCATGCGGCCCGACGGCAGGCTACATCTGGACAGGAGTTTTCTTTGGCGAGACCCAAGCAAATCAGCGCGAACCCGGTGCCGGGCGCGGGCACCGTCTTCGCACTGCGGGCCGTCGGCCTTGTGCTGGCGGCGCGCTGGGCGTTCTCCATGTCGCAGATGGGCTACCTGTCGTCCTTGCAGGCGATGACTTCGTCGCCGTGGGCCTGCATCAATCTCGTCTTCATCTTTCTGCTGGTGGCGTTGCCGGGCGCGAAGCCGCGCATGGAGCGGCCGCTGCATCCTTTGCCGCAATGGCTGCGGCAGGCACTGCGTTTTCTCGCGTTGCTGACTTTCGGTTTCGCGGTATTTTCGGTCTGCGGGTTCGTGTGGGCATCGGGCTGGCGGTGTTTCGTTCATGCGCTGGCCGAGACCAACGGCTGGCTGCTGGTCGGCCCCGCGCTGTACGCGGTCGTCATGTGGATCTGCCGGCCACGCGCGTTGTGGCGCACGAATATCGCGGCTCGGCGCTTTTCGATCGGCTGCTATGCCATCTCGCTCGATCCCGTCAGCCGCACAGCGATGGTCTGGGCCGAAAGCCGCAAGCTCGGCCAGTACGATGCACGCGAGCTGTCGGTGAAATGGCCTGAGCCGCAGTCGGGCGCGTCGTCCGCCGGCATGCTCACGCCCGCGACCGATCCCCCGACCCACGCAGTGCGCGCCGATGGCGAAGCGCGGCGCGGCGTGTTCGCGCGTGGCCCGAAGATCGAATTGCAATGGAATTCTCCTGCGGCGGCAGGGCACAATCGGACCACGGTGTTTCGCACGCCGCTCACGACCTCCGGCGAACGCAACGCGGCCAAGGCGCTCGATTCGAGCCTGCGCCAGATCTGACCTATTCCGCGCGACACCCGGTTTCGTCGACCATCTTTCTCGCCGGAGGAAAGAATGCTGACTCGCTGGTTGCTGGCTGCGCTCCATCTGCTTGCTTTTGGATTCGCGTTGAACGCCGTGCTGTCGCGCGCCCGCGCGCTGCGGCGTCTGGACGTGACGCAATCGGTGCAGGTGAACGAATTGCGTCTGCGCGACGTGTTCCGCTCGGATTCCATGTGGGCATCACCGCGATCGTGCTGATCGTGACCGGCGTGACGCGCGCGTTCGGCGGTTTCGAGAAAGGCGGCTCTTACTGCTCTTACTCTTACTATCTGCACGAGCCGCTTTTTCATTTGAAGATGACCGCGCTTCTCGTGATCCTGCTGATCGAAGTGACGCCGGCGCTCGCACTGATTCGCTGGCGAGCTGCGCTGGCTCAGGGCAGCGCGATCGATCTCACGCGGGCGAAGCGCTTCGCCTGGCTCAGCGATCTCGAAACCGGACTCGTGATGATCGTGATCGTGACGGTGATTTCCGCGAGCGGCATGGCGCGCGGCGTGTGAGCTTCCTAGATGCGCCATGGCTTCGAGCGCTCAGCGCGGCCAAGAATGAAAAAAGCCCAAGTTGAACTGACCCCGCAAAGTTGGACAGTTATTCGGCTAGGCCGCTGAGGGCTGAGT
>LFJI01000208.1 GCA_001235855.1 Candidatus Burkholderia brachyanthoides | reverse complement strand
TACCCCTGTGCTAGCAGGTGAAACAATCATCTATGCGACCTCACGTCGCAACGCATCGTTCAGCCAGCGAGATGCCGCAGATGCCGTGGCGAAATCGATCGCTTTCATGCCGCAGGCAGACGCGTTCCTTGCGCGCATGAAAGCAGGCACGCCAACGCCCTCCTGACCACCCGAATCCCCACGCACCCTATCGCTGGCTCACATTTCCCGACGCCGTTTTCGCCTCACCGCCAATGTCCCCGCAATTCACGTTGCCCGACGCCGTCCGCACCGATCCGCGCACATCGCCGCACTGCACGTTGCCGGACGCGGTGGTGACGGAGCCGACTTCACCGCGGATCGTCGCGGTATCGCAGTTATCGCACTGCAAGGTTTCGATGTTGCCGTGCACTTCGATCGTGATGCGCGGCGCGTCGTCGACCGTCACATCCTGGCCATCCACGATCATGCGCTTGCCACGCACGGACACACTGTTGACGGAATAATAAGTGACGCCGCTGATGGTGATGGTGGCGGGCATTGGCTCTCGTCTCGTGCTGATTCGTGTGCTTTCAGTGTAAACGCGCGTGCCGTCGGGAATGAGGGTCGAAGTGAAACAAATGATCCCGCGGCACGCACCACAGCCGGGAAGCACCCGCAAGCAGCCGCGTCTGAATCTGTTTGAAAAGGCAAATTCGGTCGCGTAAATTCTGCCGCACGCGTCGGGAGAGCGCGTGGACGCCGTTTTGCAGCATGCAAAGCCGCGCAAGCTACGCCGCCGAAGGAGCATACCCAAAACTCTCAGGTAAAAGGACCGAACGCGTCGGTGAAGCATCCCCGTACTCTGGAGAGCGGCAGCGGCTTTCAACCAGCAAGCTGCCCACCGAAGGGGCGCGCGATGAACCGTCGGCAGTAAGACAGTTCGCGCAATCTCTCAGGTACCGAGAACAGAGGGGTCACGCATCGCATCCGTTCGCGGAACGCGCATTGCGCGTGGTGTCGAATCGATCGAACCCGCACGCGCGCGCCGAATTCCGTCAGCGAGAAGTGCGCCGCGTGGCCTTTTTTGTTTCGCGAACCGAGGCCCCGATGACCGACCTTCAACACACGCCCCTGCACGCCGCCCACTTCGCGCTCAATGCGCGCATGGTCGATTTCGGCGGTTGGGACATGCCCGTCAATTACGGTTCGCAAATCGATGAGCATCGTGCCGTGCGCACGGATGCCGGCATGTTCGACGTTTCGCACATGCGCGTCGTAGATTTCGAGGGTGAAGCGGTGCGCCAATTCTTCCGCCGCGCCATCGCCAATAACGTCGACAAGCTGACCACGCCGGGCAAGGCGCTCTATTCCTGCCTGCTCAAGAGCGACGGCGGCGTCATCGACGATCTGATCGTCTACTATTTCTCCGAAACCAGCTTTCGCGTGGTCGTGAATGCTGGCACGGCGGACAAGGACATTGCCTGGTTCGGGCAGTTGAACGCCCAGGGCGATTTTAATCTCTCCATCACGCCGCGCGGCGATCTCGGCATCATCGCGGTGCAGGGGCCGAATGCGCGCGAAAAGGTCTGGCAAGCGCTGCTGGACACGCGCGAACAGACGCAGGACATCAAGCTGTTCAATGCGGTCATGTTTCCCGAGACACATGCGTCGAAATATGGCGAACTAATGCTCGCACGCACAGGTTACACCGGCGAAGATGGCTTCGAGATTGTTGTCTCGGCAACGCATGTCGAAGCGCTGTGGAACGCGCTGCGCGAAGCGGGCGTGAAGCCTGCCGGACTCGGCGCGCGTGACACGCTGCGTCTGGAAGCCGGCATGAATCTCTACGGTCAGGACATGGACGAAACCGTCTCGCCGCTCGATGCCGGTCTCGCCTGGACTGTCGATCTGAAAACGCCGCGCGATTTCGTCGGACGTTCGGCGCTGGAGGCGAACGGCTCGCAGGCGAACTTCGTCGGCCTCGTGCTGATCAAGGAAAACGGCCGTGCGGGCGGCGTGCTGCGTGCGCATCAGAAAGTCGTCACGGAACATAGCGACGGCGAGATCACCAGCGGCACGTTTTCTCCGTCGATGCAGGAATCCATCGCCTTTGCGCGCGTGCCGACCGGCGTGGCCGCGGGCGATACCGTGCAGGTCGTCATCCGCGACAAACAGCTTCCCGCGCGCGTGGTAAAACTTCCGTTCGTGCGCAACGGCAAGGTTCTCGTGGACCTGTCCTGAAGCGCGCGTCCCACCGATCAGAACCTCACGAACGAAACACGCAAGGAGCATTCAATGAGCATCCTAGCCGATCTGCAATACACCGAATCGCACGAATGGGTCCGCACCGAAGCGGACGGCACGTTGACCGTCGGCATCACCGATCACGCGCAGGAAGCGCTCGGCGACATCGTGTTCGTCGAACTGCCGGCGGCGGGCAAGGCCGTCGTGGCGGGCGATGCGATCGCCGTCATCGAATCGGTGAAGGCCGCCTCCGATATCTACGCGCCGGTGTCCGGTGAGATCATCGAATCGAATGACGCGCTGACGTCGTCGCCGGATCAGGTAAACGGCGCGCCGTATGAAAGCTGGCTCTTCAAGATCAAACCGTCGAGCAACGACGGCATGGACAAGCTGCTCGACGCCGAAGGCTACGGCAAGTCGATCGGCGAATAACTCTCTATCAGACGAAGGCGGCATCCCGCGAAAAGGAAGCCGCCGTTCGCAGGAATTCTCAATGAAGCTCGAACACCCGGATCGCCTGATGAACCGCACCTCCCTGTCACTCGCCGCGCTCGAATGTCACGATGCATTCGCCGGCCGGCACATCGGCCCCGATGACGCGGACCAGCGCGCAATGCTCGACGCGTTCGGCTTCGCGTCGCGCGCGGCTTTTATCGACGCGGTGATTCCTGAATTGATCCGCCGCAAGGAAACGCTGCCGCTCGGCGCGTTCACGCAGTCGAAAAGCGAGGCGGAAGCGCTCGCGTCGCTGCGTAAGCTGGCGGACGAGAATCTGGTGTTTCGAACGTATATCGGCCAGGGGTATTACGGCACGCACACGCCTGCCGTAATCCTGCGCAACGTGCTGGAAAATCCGGCGTGGTACACGGCTTATACGCCGTATCAGCCGGAGATTTCGCAAGGGCGTCTGGAAGCGCTGCTCAACTTCCAGCAAATGGTGATGGATCTGACCGGCCTCGCGATGTCGAACGCATCGCTGCTCGACGAAGCCACCGCCGCCGCCGAAGCGATGACGCTCCTGCAGCGCGTCGGCAAGCCGAAGTCGAACGTGTTCTACGTGGCCGACGACGTGCTGCCGCAGACCATCGAAGTGGTGAAGACGCGCGTGAAGCCGGCGGGCATTGAAGTGAAGGTAAGCCCAGCCGCCGATGCCGCGAGCGCGAATGCATTCGGCGTGCTGCTGCAATATCCCGGCGCGAACGGCGATGTACGCGACTATCGCGAACTCGCGGAGAAGATCCACGCGGCGGGCGGCCATGTCGTCGCGGCGGCGGATCTTCTGGCGCTGACGCTCATTACGCCGCCGGGCGAGTGGGGCGCGGACGTGGCCATCGGCAATACGCAGCGCTTCGGCGTGCCGGTCGGCTTCGGCGGCCCGCACGCGGCGTACATGGCCGTGCGCGATGAATTTAAGCGTCAGATGCCGGGCCGTCTCGTCGGGGTGACCGTCGATGCGCAAGGCAATTCCGCGCTGCGCCTCGCGCTGCAAACGCGCGAACAGCACATTCGCCGCGAGAAGGCGACCTCGAACGTCTGCACGGCGCAGGCGCTGCTCGCAATCATGGCGAGCATGTACTCGGTCTATCACGGTCCGCAGGGCTTGAAGACGATCGCGCTGCGCGTGAATCGCGTCGCGTCGATTTTCGCGGCGGGCGTGAAAAAGCTCGGCTACACCGTCGCCAACGACACGTTCTTCGACACAGTCACCATCGACAGCGGCGCGAACACCAACGCGCTGCATCAGGCCGCGTTCGCCGCGCATATCAACCTGCGCCGCGTGAGCGCGACCCAGGTCGGCGTATCGGTCGATGAAACCACCACGCGCGACGATCTGCTGAAACTCTTCGCGCTGTTCGCGGAAGTCGCGGGCAAGACCGAGACCTTCGATATCGACGCGCTCGAGCAGGCCGCGTCGGATTCGCTGCCGGCGGCGCTGCATCGCACGAGCGATTACCTTACGCATCCGATCTTCAATCGCCATCATTCCGAGACCGAAATGCTGCGCTATCTGCGCAGTCTCGCGGACAAGGACCTCGCGCTCGACCGCACGATGATCCCGCTCGGCTCCTGCACGATGAAGCTCAACGCGACCTCCGAAATGCTGCCGGTGACGTGGCCCGAGTTCGCGCAGATTCACCCGTTCGCACCTGCGGAACAGACGGTCGGCTATCGCACGATGATCGATCAGCTCGAACAGATGCTGGTCGCGTGCACGGGTTACGCGGCGGTGTCGCTGCAGCCGAACGCCGGTTCGCAAGGCGAGTACGCGGGCTTGCTGATCATTCACGCCTATCACGAGTCGCGTGGCGAAGGGCATCGCAATGTGTGTCTGATCCCGGCGTCCGCGCACGGTACGAACCCGGCGTCGGCGCAGATGGCGGGCATGCAGGCGGTCGTGGTCGCGTGCGACGCGAACGGCAACGTCGATATCGACGACCTGAAGGCGAAGGCCGACAAGCATTCGGCGAATCTCGCGGCGATCATGATCACGCATCCGTCAACGCACGGCGTGTTCGAAGTCAACGTCCGCGAAATCTGCGACATCGTGCATCAGCACGGCGGTCAGGTGTATGTCGATGGCGCGAACATGAACGCGATGGTCGGCCTTTGCGCGCCGGGCCAATTCGGCGGCGACGTGTCGCATCTGAACCTGCACAAGACGTTCTGCATTCCGCACGGCGGCGGCGGACCGGGCGTGGGTCCTGTCGCGGTCGGCACACATCTGGCGAAATTCCTGCCGAATCAGTCGTCCACGGGCTATAAGCGGGATGACGCGGGAATCGGCGCGGTATCGTCGGCGCCGTACGGCTCGGCCGCGATCCTGCCGATTTCGTGGATGTATATCGCGATGATGGGCGCGCAAGGCCTTACCGCCGCCACCGAAAACGCGATCCTCGCGGCGAACTATGTGGCCAAGCGTCTCGCGCCGCACTATCCGGTGCTGTACAGCGGCGCGGGCGGACTGGTCGCGCACGAATGCATTCTCGATGTGCGGCCGATCAAGGAATCAAGCGGCATTTCGGTGGAAGACGTCGCCAAGCGCCTGATCGACTACGGCTTCCACGCGCCGACCATGAGCTTCCCGGTGCCGGGCACGCTGATGGTCGAGCCGACCGAATCGGAATCGAAGGAAGAACTCGACCGCTTCATCGATGCGATGATCGCCATCCGCGAAGAAATCCGCGCGGTGGAAGAAGGCCGCGCCGATCGCGAAGACAACGTGCTGAAGCACGCGCCGCACACGGCGGCGGTCGTCACGTCGGACGAGTGGCCGCACAAGTACACGCGTGAGTCGGCGGCGTATCCGCTGAAATCTCTCGTCACGTGCAAGTATTGGTCGCCGGTCGGCCGCGCGGACAACGCGTACGGCGACCGCAATCTGATGTGCTCGTGCGTGCCAATCTCCGACTACGCGGAGTAAGACAGGCGAGCCCGCCGCTGCGCGCGAAAGCGTAAAGCATTGTCGGGCGGCTTTGGCGGCGCGTGTCAGAACGGCTAACATCACACCCCAGACTGTACAGACCGGAGACATGGGTAACAGGTGTGTCAGGACAGGGGTAACA
>LFJI01000207.1 GCA_001235855.1 Candidatus Burkholderia brachyanthoides | reverse complement strand
CTTTCCGACTTCGACAATCCGATTCTCAGCTGAAACCACCATCGCCTTCAATTTCTCGCCTCACCCCCCGTACACCACTTCTGACTTTAGCTCCCGAACCCCTCGAAGACGGTCTTCGTATGAGTATATGAACTACCTCCAGGTAGTTCAAGTTTTCGTCCGCACCCCCCAAGGGTCAATTTCTCATCAGACAATAGCCTTGTCGGCTGTCTTGAGGATAACAGTATTGACGCAGGCGGGCGCCACGGTGTGCGACAGCCCGGCGGACGTCGCATCGAAGGCCGACATCATCTTCCTGATGGTGCCGGACAGGCCCGACGTCGAATGCGTGTTGTTCGACGAGAACGGCGTTGTGGAGAATCTGCGCGCGGGTCAGATCGTGGACGACATGTCGTCCATCTCGCCGACTGCCACCCGCGAGTTCGCCGCGAAGGTGCGCGAGAAGGGCGCGGATTATCTCGATGCGCCGGTGTCCGGCGGCGAAGTCGGCGCCAAGGCCGCGTCGCTCACGATCATGGTCGGCGGCGCGCAGGCGACCTTCGACAAGGTCAAGCCGCTGTTCGACATGATGGGCAAGAACATTTCGCTGATCGGCGAAGTCGGCGCGGGACAGATCTGCAAGGTGGCCAATCAGGTGATCGTCGCGGCGACCATCGAAGCGGTCGGCGAGGCCTTGCTGCTCACGTCGAAGGCCGGCGTCGACGCCGAAAAAGTCCGCACCGCGCTGATGGGCGGCTTCGCGTCGTCGCGCATCTTCGAGGTCCATGGTGAGCGCATGACCAAGCGCACCTTCAATCCGGGCTTCCGGATCGAACTGCATCAGAAGGATTTGAATCTGACGCTGTCCACGGCGCAGTCGCTGGGCGTGGCGCTGCTGAATGCGGCCGCCTGCATGCAGTTGTTCAACGCGTGCTCCGCGCATGGCGGCAAGTCGTGGGATCACTCGGGCCTGGTGCGCGCACTCGAAATCATGGCGAATCACGAGATCGGCCAGAAGGCCAAATAAAACATCGAGCCATTCCCAGGGCGGCAAGGCCAGCGTGAGTCGGCTTTGCCATTTCTTGGCTACGCTCGTCGTCATCTGACGTCTCGGCTTACTTCGCCGAAAGCATCGCGAGCGACCCGAAGTTGAGCGTGAAAAGCCTGTGTTTAAAGGCGTTGCACCGTTAAAGGGTAAACACCTGTATGTTAGCATGATTGCACTAACATAGAATATAAATTGATCAATGTATTATTGCGATTGTCGAAGCGCAAAACCGCAGCCGAGACTGGAGACACCCTTGCGATCGAAGATTCTGCTGTTCTGCTTCCTGTACTTCGCGATCCAGTTGAGTTGACAATCTACGCCGCGACCTTCTGGCTACCGACGATTATCCGCAAGATGGGTGGCCTCACCGACTTTCAGATCGGCCTGTTCAATGCGATTCCCTGGCTCGTCGCAATGGTCGCGATGCTTTCCGCTTCCAGCAGGCGTGGATGGCCACAGCGCTCGGTATCGCGGCGTGCGGCCTGTTCGCATCGACGACCGGCATCCGGTGCTGTCGTTCGTCGCGATCTGTTTCTCGGCCATCAGCTTCTCAAGGCGGCTTCGTAGCTGTTCTGGCCGATTCCGCAAGGCTATCTCGATGCGCGCGTCGCGGCGGGCGTCATCGCGCTGATCAATTCGGTGGGCAATCTAGGCGGCTTCTTCGCGCCCGCGACTCGGGTATCTTCAGCAGCACACCGGCTCGGTGTCGGGCGGTCTGTATGTATGCGCTCGGCATCGCGTTGTGCTGATCGCGGCGGCAGCTTTCCTCACGCGCACAACAAGCGCGGAAACGACACGCCCAGCGGCCATCCGGCGCCGTGCAACGCGCACTAAAGACCACGGACCCTCGACATGACACAGACTTACTCGGTATTCGTATCCAACGCGGCGGACGGCGAGATCGGCGCTTATCGATTCGATGCCGCCAGCGGCACGCTCGCACCGGAGACGCTCTTCCGCGCCGACGCGAACGTGATGCTGGTCGCCCGACGGCGCCACGCTCTGCGCCGCGACACGCGGCGAGCCGCCAGGCAGGCATCGTCAGCTTCGCGTTCGATGCCGAGGCGGGCACGCTCACGCGTCTTCATGCCGCGCCGATCAAATCGAATCTCACGTATCTGTCCGCGGATGCATCGAGGCGTTATTTGCTGGGCGCGTCCTACGGCGAGTATCGCGCGAGTCTTCTCTTTACGACGACGCCGCGCGAATCGCGCAAGGCGAGGGCGCGACGCAGCAGTTCGCCGATGGCATCGAGCACGCGCATTCCGCGGTCTCGTCGCGGGCGTCATGTGTACGTGGCGTCGCTCGACTCGGACACGATTCACTGCTTCGACCTGCGCGATGGCACGCTGCACGTGCTCGACGTCGTTCCGGTCGATGCGAAATTCGGCCCGCGTCACGTGCGCTTCTCGCCCGATGAACGCACGCTGCGCGTCGTAATCGTAAGCGAATTCCACGGAATTCCGCGCGACGGTCGCCGCGTTCGCTCGCGATCCGCACACCGGCAAGCTCGGCGCGATGAAGATGTCGGAGCCGGCACCCGCCTTGCCGCATCTGAAGCCGGGCCGCGCGGTCGAGTTTCGCAAGCAGCAAGCAAATCGATCCCGCTGAACTCGCGACGCTCATCTGGGGGGGCGCCGATATTCAGGTGACGCCGGACGGGCGTTTCGTGTATGTCTCGGAGCGCACGTCGAGCCGCCTGATCGCGTATCGCGTGCAAAACGACGGTGCGCTGGCCTAGGCCGACTTCACCGATACCGAAGCATCGACGCGACCGGGCGCTTTCTGGTGGCGTGTGGCGAGAAGTCCACGCACGTTTCCGCTTACGCCATCGACGCCGAAACCGGCGCGCTCACGCTGCTTTCGCGATGCGAAGGCGGCAAGGGCGCGGACTGGGTCGAGATCGTTGCGCGCGCCTGATATCGCGCTCAATTTTTTTTATCCAACTCACCGGATCACGCTCATGTCCAACATTGCCAAACCCAACGCCACTCCGAAAGTCACCGAACTGCGCGTCGTTCCCGTCGCCGGCCGTGACAGTATGCTGATGAACCTCTCCGGTGTGCACGGTCCGTTTTTCACGCGCAACATCGTGATCCTGACGGACAACGCCGGCAATACGGGCGTCGGCGAAGTGCCGGGCGGTGAGGCGATCCACAAGACCATCGACGACGCGCGCACCTATGTCGTCGGCCAGTCGATCGGCAATCTGCAAGCCATTCTGAACAAGGTCCGCACGACATTCGCGGACCGCGATTCGGGCGGCCGCGGGCTGCAAACCTTCGATCTGCGCACGACGATCCACGCGGTGACGGCGCTCGAAGCCGCGCTGCTCGATCTGCTCGGCAAGCATCTCGGCGTGCCGGCCGTGGCCCTGCTCGGCGAAGGCCAGCAGCGCGACGAGGTGGAGATGCTCGGCTATCTGTTCTATGTCGGCGATCGCAACAAGACCGATCTGCCGTATGCATCGGGCGAGGATGGCAAGGACGACTGGGAACGCGTGCGCACCGAAGTCGCGCTGACGCCGGAGGCGGTCGTGCGGCTCGCCGAAGCGGTGCAGGCACGTTACGGTTTCAACGACTTCAAGCTGAAGGGCGGCGTGCTCGCGGGCGATGCGGAAATCGAGGCGGTGACGGCGCTGGCCGAACGCTTCCCGAATGCACGCGTGACGCTCGATCCGAACGGCGCGTGGTCACTGGCCGAGGCGGTTCGTCTGTGCTGCGACAAGCACGACGTGCTCGCGTACGCGGAAGATCCGTGCGGCGCGGAGAACGGCTATTCGGGCCGCGAGGTAATGGCCGAGTTCCGCCGCGCGACTGGCCTGCCGACGGCGACCAACATGATCGCGACCGACTGGCGTCAGATGGGCCATGCCATCCAACTGCAATCGGTCGATATTCCGCTGGCCGATCCGCACTTCTGGACCATGCAAGGCTCGGTGCGCGTGGCGCAGATGTGCAACGACTGGGGTCTAACGTGGGGATCGCATTCGAACAACCACTTCGATGTGTCGCTCGCGATGTTCACGCACGTCGCGGCTGCCGCGCCGGGCAAGATCACGGCGATCGATACGCACTGGATCTGGCAGGATGGACAGCGTTTGACGTGCGATCCGTTGAAGATCGTCGGCGGGAAGGTTCGGGTGCCGGAGGTGGCGGGTCTGGGCGTGGAGCTGGATATGGACGAGGTGGAAAAGGCGCATGCGCTGTATCAGCAGCACGGGCTTGGCGCGCGGGATGACGGCGTTGCCATGCAATACCTCATTCCGAACTGGAAGTTCGATAATAAGAAGCCTTGTTTGGTGCGATGAGGCTTTTGCCGGGGCGCGACGAGTGAGGCCATGTCGGCCAGACCCGCCGAAGAGAATTGATGAATTGGGGCAAACTGGAATCGGCTTGCCCCAATTTTTCTCCTCTCCTCTCCTTACTGAATCTATAGAATAATCCGCGCTCTCGCTCTACAAGTTTCAAGCGAGCCCTTGTCGCTTTTGGCCGTGCCGTACTTGTACCTGCAGAAATCGGCAAGCTCTTCGCGAACGCTGGGCAATAGGTTACCGACAGGCATAGCATCGCCTTCGTTTGCGAACGGATTAACGAATTCTCGTTTGAATGTGAGACCCTTCTTCACGAAGAAAATCGTATGTTTCTCGTGATCGATGTAGGAGTAGTATCCGATGCCCAGCTGAAAAATCAGCGCGAATAAAGCCGCAATCGTGCATGTCACTATGATAGCTCGTTTTCACTTCATTCAGGTCAAGCTCCTGGAGGAGTTAACGAGAGGTCCGAACGTAGCAGTCTAACGATGTCCATTCCCAATTTGCCGGGACATGCTCGCCCTTTGTTCGTAGCGAGCCGTTGATATTCTCTATGACCACTCAATTGATCGATATTGAAGAATCTGTCAGCATGCTACATAGGACTCTGCTCGCCCTGATGGAACGGTGGGCTTGTCGTGTCGAACGACAAACCGATCGGTCACGAGGCCCTGGATGTTTTTGAGCTTATCCAACAACGTTAGGCGACTATATTCCTCCCGATAGGCCTCGCCGGCTTGGACAAGGTCTGCAAGAAGCACAATTCCGATCTTCCCAGTGGTTATCGCCAGCGACGTGCTCTCCGATGAATCTAATATCGCGGCCCTCATATATTTCGCCTTGGCATAAGATTGCGTAGTGGTAGCCCGCGTCGTCGAAAGGGGGGCTTCGGCTCATGTCTTCTGTTTGCATGCGCCGCATCTCGTCGATGGACAGGGCGCCGCAGGAATAGCTGCGGCCCGTGTGATGCAAAACTATATCCCGATAGTCCCAGTGACTTTCTTTCGCCGCTCCTGTCGGTGGCTTGGCATGGCATTCCGATCGCTCTATCAGCTTGTAGCCTCGTCCGCTGAGTGCGTGAATAATCGCTTGCCGCGTCGCGGCTCTATTATCTACAGAAATCGTTATCGCATTATCTTGGGTGTTGCCAAGCACCGAACGCGCGGATGTCCAATGTTCGATGACGTAGTCAGCCATGTGACCTACTGCATAAAGCGTTGAGTTTGCGCTTGGGTGAAAAGAACACGATGTGGATGTTCACGATTTGAGAATCTTCGGTCTCGAGCATTGTATAACCGTTCGCATCGATTGCTCCGGACCGCCTCTCGCCGTCTACCTCTGCAATGAAACGTTGACTGCACATCGGCTTACCCGTCGCGCTATCCTGGACATAGAATCAGCTCGTATGCTTCGCGTTCGATTTTGCGGTTGCCGAATCTGCTTTTGTCGCACTAGGGTCTGTTTACATTCGATGAAATGTGTTTACATCTTGTCTTTTGCATGA
>LFJI01000206.1 GCA_001235855.1 Candidatus Burkholderia brachyanthoides | reverse complement strand
GCTATACAGGCAGAACCTAAATTGCTCTTGTCATCTATGTGGGACACGGTAAGCCTTCTCCGATGCCCCGGAGACGGGGCATCGGAGAAGGCAGGTAACCCGTAAGGGAAACTGTTGGTGGAGCGGGTAGAGGAGAGAGTGGAAAAAGCGAATGCCACGGGAAGCAGCCAGACCGAGAAGACTGGCGGCTGCGCGAACGAAGCGCATGTGGTTGTGGAACCTGGAAACGGAAAGGAAAGCGGACATGTATATAGTCGACGCCGTCTCGCGGGCACCTGTATGATGCACGCGCCGTCGTACCATGCTGGGCATCATCACCATATCAATGTTCCCCCAGGCTTGCGAGCATGCGTTCGGCAAGCGTCCGATGGTCCGGCGCGCGTTGACTGATTTCGCGAAGCGCATACGGTACGGTTACGTCACCGGACACGCCAACGAAATTCGCTGGTAGCGCACACCTTTCGGTGTCGAGTTTGAGCGCATGGTCGGCTTTGACGAGTACGATCGCCGGTACGGTATTGATGCGGTATTGCTTGAATGCATTCGGATTGATCTGCACGGCGGACGCGTCGACACCGAGCGCCTGGATCGCACTGGCGGTTGCTTTAAGCGACCGATTTTTCAGGCCATGCAACACGACGGCGCCGCCGGCGCGCGCAACATCGCGCGTGAGGCGTCTGAGCGATTCGGCTGGCATCGAGAGGCTTGCAAACGCGAGGAGTTCTTCCTGCCTGCGTGCCTACGCACGCGCCGCATAGCGTTGGGCAACGGCCATCGGGTCGATCTGCGCGCGGTGGCGTCGGGATGTCGGGAAAGGCGTTGCCTGCTGGCGAGCGCCCGAGATTCTGATCCGCAAACATGGGCTTGCGTTCTTGCTCAATATGCGCCTGTTCGGTCGAAATCTGTGTGTCGGACGGCATGCGTTGCGTTGTCTGTGCGTGGGCCGGATGAACAAATGCCACGAGCACCACACCCAGAAGCACGAGCATGATGGCGAAGGCAACGACGTCCTGTGCATCCTGTCTGCGTCCAGGCGATCTGATCCGGTCAAACACGCGCACCTTGCGAACGTGGGGGAGCCGAGATGGAACAACCCGTACTCGAGCGTCAGAATGGAGAAGAAAAGCAGGTAGTGCTGGGCAATCTGGTGCAGAAAATCGTAGTAGTCCTGTGTCATGGCAGCACCCCCAGGCAGCAGTTTTTCTTGCGGAATATTTCGTAGGCGAAATCTTCGCCCTTGTACGGGTAGCTGCGGCCCGTGTCCCAGATCGCCGTGGTGCGACCGTATGCCTGACAGCAGCAGCCGTTGATCTTCGCGGTCTGCGGAATCGGGTAGAGCATTTCGTACTTGTACTGGGTCTTGTCCATCACCGGCATGATCGTGGTCCCGCACAATGCGTTGCCGCCCGCGGTTCCCCACATCAGGCCTTCGCGATGCAGCTTGGCGGTCATCCGCTCGACGAGCAGCGAACTCGCCTGGACGTGCGAGACGTGCGCCTGGACATGGCCGTTGAACGGATAGATCGAACCGTTGCAGCCTGCACACCAGAAGAGCGCATTGCTGCCGAAGCCGGCGCTCGACAGAACACAATCGCCGGCACACGCAGCCTGCGCGATCGGGTTGCCGAACAGGAACGTCTCGGGGTTCAGCAGCATCGTGAGTTCGTCATCGTTCCAGGTGGGATTGAGATTTCGGTGAGATACGCAACGTCGAACTTGCTGGTCTCAAGACACGGGATGCTGGTCTCAAGACACGGGAAATCGAGCAATACCTCGAGCCAGAAAAGGATCGGGTCGACATACCAGTGCACCTGATAGCGCGACTGCTTTGTGAGATCGGCCTGCATGCGCACTTCGCCCTCGGGCGCACGGATGCCCGGATCGATCTTGATGCAGCCGCGACACGAAGCAGTAGGGCACGCGCGTTACGTCGACGCGGCGTACTGGTTCCCAGAATCCGGTCTTGATACCGATGACGGGGCCGCAGGAGCACAGCAGGCCACCCGGATTGGCGGTATCTTCCTGGCCGGCGGTAATGATCGGCGTGCCGCCCAGAGAAATCGGAAAGACGCAGCTCCAGCAGATATCGGTGATCGGGTTCGCGAACTTGCCGTTGCAGTTAGATGAAACGGCGGCGGTGGCCGACGCGCTCGCGGCGAGTAACGTCGCGCCATATCAAAAGTGATCCAACCATGGAACTCGTAATGGTCGAGCGTTTCCAATATAATCCGATTATCCGGGTAAGGAATCCCACCGGGTAAGGAATCCCATCATGGCCACTGTTGCATTTGATACACTGAAGTTCGCCCGACGCCTCAGGGAGGCGGGGGTTCCGGCTGCGCAGGCTGAAGCCGAAGCCGAGGTGCTGGCGGAGATCTTCGAAGCAAACCTCGACGACCTGGTGACGAAGGCGGATTTAAAGACCGAAATACGTGAACTCGAATTACGCACTGAGCCGCGCTTCGCGAATATCGAAGACGAAATCACGCTCATGAAATGGATGCTCGGCATCCTGATCGCCGGTGTGGCGTCGCTGGTCATCAAAACCTTCTTCCACTGAGGCGCAGCTGTCCGGATGACGTTCCTCAGACGCTGCATCGGCCGCATCCGCACCGCGCTCGAACCCGGCGGGCTGTTTTTCTGGGGCATCGCATGCGCGGCGCTGTTACTGATGCTGGCTGCGCTCATATGGGGCGCCCCTGCCTGACGTTACGCGCTGACGCGATCTGTTCACCGGGTGCTGTGCCGCCTACATCCTTTCTCTCATCCAGCTGGTCGCGTGCATCATTGCAACTCCTTTGCCGGTATCATCGACATCTCGAGTTGCCTGCCCTGCTGCCGGATTACTGCTGGCACCGTTGAAATACCGAACCGCTGCGTTAGCACGCCGTGCTGATCAAAATAGATCTGCGTCTTGAACTGCTTCGTCAGATCGAGCCAGGAGCCGGCGATCAGGATCGGTTTCACTCGTGCGTCCGGATGGTCCAGCATGCGCACAACGCCGGCGGTCTGCTCAGGATCGCGCCCATCGAAGAACACGAGCGTTTCGGTGAACGGAATCAGGTCGAGCGGATTAAGCTTTGTTCCGGCCGGAATCACGACGCGACCGTCGTCGGTCGTCACAGGGTTGCTGTACGTGACCGTCGGATCGATCAGGCGCTGGCTGCGCTCGGTCGCCGTCCGAGCTCGGTCGCCGTCCGAATTCCCTCCACTGGCGTCGGGTGTTGAGCGCTGTGGAGCGAACGATTGGCTGCTGCGTCCTGCAGGCGTTTGATCTCACCGGTGCGCTCCTTCGCGCGCAGCGTCGCAACGATCTGCGCGATCGCGTCCGGTTCGGCAATCGGGTAAGTTGGGCTGATGGTGCCCAGCATTCCGGCATGGGTCACCGTGATTGAACCCGCCATCAGGGGCGCGCCGAGCGCCCACCTAGAAAATTTCATAGGCCCTCCCGATGATGTCGTGTTGCGGAATGTTTCTGGTCAGCGTGTAGCGCGAGTCCAGGCTGTTCGGATTAGGCGTCGCAACAAAAAATAGTGTCCTTCAAGGATCACACCCGACGCGGCTGGCGTCAACGGGACGCCGACGAGGGTGGTGGGCTGCGTGCGGCCGATGGCGGTTTCGTTGACGAAATAGATCCCACCTCGGATCGACACGATGCCGCCGCTCATGCCAGCGACCTGCTTGATGAAGGTCACGCCACGCTGGTAAGTCGCTCCGCCATGCCAGCGGAAAGCGACGAGGTCCCCGCGCCTGACCGGCTCGCCGATATGCGTGACATAGAGCGTACCGGGCAGGCTGTGCGTCAGGTTGACGGAATAGTCGAACCACGGATTGACGGACCAGCAGGCAAACCCGGCGACACCCAGCGTGCCGATCATCGCCATCGCGGCAAACCGGACACGGCAGTACCAGCGTGAGCGGGCCGGCCAGCAGGATGAAACGGTAGAGGCGGGCGTCATCGTATGCGTTCCCTTACGACCAGTACCGTGCGCGGCGCGCGACGAGAATCGTCGCGATGACGCCGTACGCCAGGCACCCCAGTGCGCCACCCATGCCCGCGACAATGAGCGTCACTGCCGCACACACCACAGCCAGGCAGCCGATGAACAGCCAGAAAAGGGAGATCGGTGTCCAGCGCTATAACGCTGACCGCGAACAGTCTGACTCGGTGGTGTGAGCGAGGGTCTTGGCGGGTAGCGCGCGGGCGGCCTCAGTCATGACGCTCTCCGTTGAGGGACAGGTCCCAGGCGTTCAACCGCTCCATCGCGTCGTAAGCCGCGAGGGCATCACGATTCTGGATGGCTGCGTCAAGCGCGGCGAACGCGTCGCGTTAACGCGTCGCGTTCGCCGTTGCCGGACGCGGCACTCAGCATCGCGCGCGCGGAATGCATCGGATCCGGTACCGGTGCGACGAAACAGATCATCTGCTGCAGGACCTGGTTGCGACATGCTGAGAGCACCGCTACGTGCAGATCGCGCCTAGCGCTTTCGTACTATTTCCGCAAGGTGGCGGTGAGGCGTTGCCGGCAGGCACGCTGGATGGTTTGGCCGGTCGGGGTCGCTGGCGTGGACCGCAGCCTGTGCCGCTGCAAACGGTTCGACAAGCTGGCGGATGACCGCGAGATCCTGCAGGAAAAGCGAATCCACGGCCGATGCGTGCCGCGCGGCACGTTCGAAGCGCCAGTCGACCACATTCCGCTCGACGATGCGCCAGTCGTGTTCATCGATAATCCGGGTGCCGGACTTGGGGCGCACCTCGACCATGTTGCGTGCAAGCAGCCGGCTGCTTGCCTTGCGCAGGACCGTGCGGCTGACACCGAATTCGGCGGCCAGTGTATCCTGCGGCGGCATCACCTGCCCGGAATAGCTACGCGTAACGATCGCGCCAGCAAGCCGATCGAGACTCATCTCCACACGTGAACGCGTGAGATCCGGAAAGTTGGTCGGGGACCGCGCGTCGTGTTGCGCCTGCGCACCGGCGGACGCGTTTGCGATATCGGCCGGCAGGGATGTCAGCATGGCCTGGAGGGCGTCACTGTTCAAGTTTGCACCTCGTTCCGTTCAGTAGGAAAGCGCATAGTCGACGCCTTGGTTCCAGCGCGACTGCCAGTGGTTGAGATAGCTGCGGGTGAGGTTGGGTTGGCAACAGGTGAGCAGCAGGGCGTTCTCGCTGTTGCGACGCGCTGCTGCAGCGCTGAAATTGAACGAACCGGTCTCGACCGCAGCCCCGTCGACGACGATAAATTTGTCGTGATGGATCGCATAGACCGAGATCGTGCGGGTCGGGATGCCTGGCTGCACGAGCACGTTGAGTGTTGCCTGTTGCCTGTTGCGTGCGCTTCGCGCTTTCCTTTGCATCGGCAAGAACCGCGACATCGACGCCGCGACGTTTTGCGCCGACAAGTGCTCGCGCGACGGTCGGCGACGTGAATGTGTACGCAGCGAGCCGAATTGATTGCCTCGCGTGTTCCTCGCGTGTTCAATCGATGTCGATACGATCTGTTCGGCGCTGCCTTCAGGCGAATAGCCGACGTCGACCGCGCAGGTGACCGCCGCCTGAACAGGTAGCGTGTGCGTCACGGCGAAGGCGATGAGAAGGCCCGCCAGCGTACGACGTCGAACTGCAGGGAGAACATTCGCTATGTCACTGATCATGGGGTTATTTTTCATCAGGCGTTTCCGGTTTGCGTGGTGGCTGATCGATCGTCAATGGCGTGACTTTCAGCGTGATCGTGTATTCGCCTGGCGTAGCTGGCTGTACAGACTGGAGACATGGGTAACACATTTAGCTCCGCCGTGCCCCTTCAAGCTGATCGTATCGATCCGATGATGAGCAAAGTACAGCTCA
>LFJI01000205.1 GCA_001235855.1 Candidatus Burkholderia brachyanthoides | reverse complement strand
GGCGGGTGTCGGCGTCTTGAGCATGATGCTCATTTAACGGATAAAGCCCTGGGGGCGAAGCCAGGGCTTTATCAGCAGTCTGACGGGCATGGAAGCCCGTCTTTCGTGATGAGCGACCGCAAAACGCGCGTGCCGTCAGATAGTGCCGAGTTGGTGCCGCAGGAACCCGTGGAAATGCTGCATGCCCGATTCCATCGGGCTTTGATACGGCCCGACCTGGTTCTCGCCACGCGACATCAGCGTGCGGCGGCCCGCGTCCATGCGTTCGGCGATTTCATCGTCCTCGCACGCAGTTTCCATATATGCGGCGCGTTCCGCCTCGATGAACTCGCGCTCGAACAGTGCGATTTCCTCGGGGTAATAAAACTCGACGATGTTGGTCGTCTTCCGCACGCCTTGCGGGATGAGCCACGACAGGACCAGCACGTGCGGATACCACTCGATCATGAGCCCGGGATAGTACACCATCCAGATCGCGCCGAATTCGGGCGGCGAGCCGTTACGGAAGCGCAGGACTTCGTCGTGCCACTTGCGGTACGTCGGGCTGCCGGGTTTCTCCAGATTCTTGTGGACGCCGACGGTCTGGACGCTATACCAATCGCCGAATTCCCACTCGAGGTTGTCGCACGACACGAAGCTGCCGAGTCCCGGATGGAACGGTGCGACGTGGTAATCCTCGAGATAGACCTCGACGAAGGACTTCCAGTTGTAGTTGCACTCGTGCACTTCGACGTGATCGAATATGAAGCCCGAGAAGTCGAAATGATGTGCGGTGCCAAGCCTGGCGAGGTCTGCCGCGACATTGCGACCCTCCGACTCGAAAAGCAGACCTTGCCAGTTCTGCAACGGCGTCTCGCCGAGATTCAGGCAAGGCTTGTCCGCGAAATGCGGCGCGCCGAGCAGCTGACCGTCGAGGTCATAGGTCCAGCGGTGCAGCGGGCATACGATGTTGCTCGCGCTGCCGCGGCCGTTGAGCATGATGGCCTGGCGGTGACGGCACACGTTCGACAGCAGTTCGATATCGTTCTGCTGATTACGCACAAGCACGCGCCCTTCTTTCTCGCCCGGAAGCGCGAAATAGTTGCCCACCTTGGGAACCATGAGTTCATGCCCGATGTAGCGAGGACCTTGCTTGAAAAGTGTTTCGATTTCGCGCGAAAGGAGCGCTTCGTCGAAGTATGCCGAGACCGGCAATTGGCTGTGAATAGCCTTGAGCTGCAGTGCATTGCTCAGATTGGACATTCCCACTCCCGATGAAAACGTGAAAGCAGTGAACAACCCAACCATCGAAAGTTCGATTTAGGGGAGTCTGTGACTATACCGAAATTCGTATCCTTGGGGTACTTAAGGTCTTGATTTGGGTATAAATTGTCGCGAGAGTTCCCCCGGATCGTTGCGCAAACGAGTGCATCGGAGTGGTATGCGCGCGGTATCGACGCGGTACGAAAGTGGTATGAGGAAAGTACGGCGTGCCGCGCGTCTTCTGTTGATGGACGCGGAATGCGGATCGAAAATCTGGCTTTTGCCGTAGAATGTGCAACTTGGTTCCAAAAATCTTATTGCACATCCACGATTCATGGTGAAGACCGCAGCCCAGGATAGAGGCGAAGCAACCGGCGCGAACACCAGCGCTTCGGGCTCCGACGCCGCACCGCTTCCTGAAAATTACGAAGCCGCGCTGGCCGAACTCGAGACCCTCGTGGCGCGCATGGAAGAGGGCGTGTTGAGTCTCGAAGAATCACTTGCGGCGTATCGGCGCGGCGCGGCGCTTGTGGGCTTTTGCCAACAGCAGCTCGAAAAAGTCGAGCAGCAGGTGCGTGTCCTCGATAGCGAGACGCTCAAGCCGCTGCCCGCCGAGTTACAGCGCGCGACCCAAGGTATGGGAATGACGAACGACGACGGGGACGACGACCTATGACCTTCGAACAATGGATGCGCGCCACGCTGGATCGCGTCGAAACCGCTCTCGAGCACTATCTTCCGGGCACCGACATCGCGCCAGCGCGTCTGCATGAAGCTATGCGCTACGCCGTGCTGGGCGGCGGCAAGCGGGTGCGTCCGCTGCTGTGCCACGCCGCAGGCGAGCTGACCGGCGCGAGCACGCAGGCGGTGGAAGCCGCGAGTTGCGCGCTGGAGATGATTCACGTCTATTCGCTGGTGCATGACGACATGCCCGTGATGGACGACGACGCATTGCGCCGGGGCAAGCCCACCGTACACATCCAATATGACGAAGCGACGGCACTGCTCGTCGGCGATGCGCTGCAATCGCAGGCCTTCGTCGCATTGACGGCGCAAGGCAATGGTCTGAGCGACGCCCAGCAAGCCGCGCTGGTACGCGAACTGACGCTCACGAGCGGCTCGGTCGGCATGGCCGGCGGTCAGGCGATCGATCTGGAGAGCGTCGGACGCAAGCTCACGCGTCCCGAACTCGAGACGATGCATCGCAAGAAAACGGGTGCGTTGCTGCGCGCCTCGGTGCGCATGGGCGCGCTCGCCGGAACGGCGCCGGGCGGCGCCCATGCGCTCGCCGCACTCGATCAGTACGCGGCCGCGGTTGGTCTGGCATTTCAGGTCGTCGACGACATCCTCGATGTCACCGCTGACTCCGCCACGCTCGGCAAAACGGCGGGCAAGGATGCGCAGCACGACAAGCCGACGTATGTATCGATCATCGGGCTGGACGCGTCGCGCGAACTCGTGGCGCAACTCGGCCGCGACGCGCACGCCGCCATCCAGCCGTTCGGCGCACGCGGCCAACGTCTGGCCGAACTTGCCGACCTGGTCGTGAACCGGGTGAATTGATTGTTGAACGCGTGACGAACCCCACGGTGCGATGCGAAACGATCGCGCCGAACGAATCACGCCAGTCTAAAATGGGACAACGATGTACGACTTGCTGAAAACCATCGACGATCCGGCCGATCTCCGTGTCCTCGATCGCCGCCAAATGCAACCGCTGGCCGACGAACTGCGGGCCTATGTGCTCGACAGCGTGTCCCAGACGGGCGGCCATTTGTCGTCCAATCTGGGCACGGTGGAACTGACCATCGCGCTGCACTATGTGTTCGATACGCCTGCTGACCGCATCGTCTGGGACGTCGGCCATCAGACCTATCCGCACAAGATCCTGACCGGCCGGCGCGACCAGATGCCGGGCCTGCGCCAGTTGAACGGCATCTCGGGCTTTCCGCGCCGCACGGAGTCGGAATACGACACCTTCGGCACGGCGCACTCGAGCACGTCGATTTCGGCTGCGCTCGGCATGGCCGTCGCCAACAAGCTGCAGGGCGACAACCGCTACTCGATCGCCGTGATCGGCGACGGCGCGATGACCGCCGGTATGGCATTCGAGGCGGTGAACAACGCGGGCGTCGCCAACGACCTGCCGCTGCTCGTCATCCTGAACGATAACGACATGTCGATCTCGCCGCCGGTCGGCGCGCTGAATCGCCATCTCGCGCGTCTGATGTCGGGCCGCTTCTACGCCGCCGCGCGCGCCGGTGTCGAACGCGTGCTGCGCGCGGCGCCGCCCATGCTCGATCTCGCGCACAAGCTCGAAGAGCACGCGAAGGGCATGATCGTACCGGCCACGCTGTTCGAAGAATTCGGCTTCAACTACATCGGCCCGATCGACGGCCATAACCTCGATTCGCTGATCTCGACGCTGCAGAACATCAAGGAACTGCGCGGTCCGCAATTCCTGCACGTCGTGACGAAGAAAGGCCAGGGCTACAAGCTCGCCGAAGCCGATCCGGTGCTCTATCACGGCCCTGGCAAGTTCAATCCGGCCGAGGGCATCAAGCCGTCGACGGCGCCTTCGAAGAAGACCTACACGCAAGTGTTCGGCGAATGGCTGTGCGACGCCGCCGCGCTTGACTCGCGCGTGGTCGGCATCACGCCGGCGATGCGCGAAGGCTCCGGCATGGTCGAGTTCGAAAAGCGCTTCCCGGATCGTTACTTCGACGTGGGTATCGCCGAGCAGCACGCGGTGACCTTCGCGGCCGGTCTCGCGGCGGACGGCATGAAGCCGGTGGTCGCGATTTATTCGACCTTCCTGCAACGTGCCTATGACCAGTTGATCCACGACGTCGCGCTGCAGAACCTGCCGGTCGTGTTCGCGATCGATCGCGCGGGCATCGTCGGCGCAGATGGTGCGACGCACGCGGGCAATTACGATCTCGCGTTCCTGCGCTGCATCCCTAACATGACGGTGATGGCCCCATCCGACGAGAACGAATCCCGCCAGATGCTGCACACTGCGCTTCAGCAGTCGAATCCGACGGCCGTGCGCTATCCGCGCGGCGCGGGCACGGGCGTCGCCACGGTCAAGCAGTTCACTACGATTCCGCTCGGCAAGAGCGAGATGCGCCGCGAGTCGTCGCAGAAGATGGGCTCAGGCAAGCGCATCGCGATCTGCGCGTTCGGCACGATGGTCGCGCCCTCGCTCGCCGCCGCCGAGGAACTGGATCTGACCGTTGCCAACATGCGCTTTGTGAAGCCGGTCGATGCCGATCTGCTGTGCGAACTCGCCGCGACGCACGATGCCATCGTCACCATCGAGGAAGGCGCGATCATGGGCGGTGCGGGCTCGGCCTGCGTCGAGGCGTTGCTGGCGAGCGGTGTCGTCAAGCCGGTGCTGCAACTGGGCTTGCCGGACACCTTCATCGATCACGGCGATCCGGCCAAGCTGCTGGCGAGCGTCGGTCTGGACGCAAAGGGCATCGCGCAATCGATCCGTACGCGCTTTCTCGATGCGGTCGACAACGCCAACGCAGGCAAACTGACCAAGCGCGTCGCCTGACGCATCACACACTGGAAGACGGCGCGCTCGGGGGCCGTGCATCGACCTTGGTCGACGCTTATTGATGTTTTGGCACACGGCGCGGGGATGATCCCACACCGTGTGCGCTTCAACGATTCGAAACGCGCGAATTCCGCATAGCAAATGCGCGCGGCACATAAGGACAAAACAAATGAACCAGATGAATCCCGCCTTCGTGATGCCCGACGTTCAAAGCACGCCCGACACGCGCCAGATCGCGATCCAGCGCGTTGGCGTGAAAGGCGTGCGGCATCCGTTGACGGTGCGCACGCCAGCCGGCGTGCAGCCGAGCGTTGGCGTGTGGAATCTCGACGTGCATCTACCGGCCGATCAGAAGGGCACGCATATGTCGCGTTTCGTCGCGCTGCTCGAAGAGAAGCGCGAGCCGCTCAATCAATCTCCGCGTTGCGCGCGCTGCTCGGCGCGATGCTGAGCAAGCTCGAGGCGCATTCGGGGCGGATCGAGGTCACGCTGCCTTATTTCGTGATGAAGACTGCGCCGGTATCGGGCGTGCAGAGTTTGCTGGATTACGAAGTGACCTTCATCGCCGATCAGCGCGAAGGCGACACGCGCCTGTCGATGAAACTGCTCGTGCCGGTGACGAGCCTGTGCCTGTGCTCGAAGAAAATCTCGCAGTACGGCGCGCACAATCAGCGCTCGCATGTGACGCCCACCGCTGAGCTGGCAGGCGAGGTCGCGGTGGAGGAACTGATTCGTATCGCGGAGGAAGAGGCATCGTGCGAACTGTGGGGTCTGCTCAAGCGGCCCGACGAAAAGTTCATCACCGAGCCGAGCGCGCGTATGAGAATCCGAAGTTCGTCGAAGACCTCGTGCGTGACGTGGCCACGCGTCTGAACGCGGACGAGCGCATCGTCGCTTATATGCTCGAAGCGGAGAACTTCGAGTCGATCCACAATAACAGCGCGTATGCGGTGATCGAGCGGGATAAACAGATGGGTGCGTAAGCGTCGAGCGAGCCGGTCTTTCGACCGGCCTCAGACTGCTGACCAACCCCACGTTTTGGAAAACGTGGGGTTTAATGAGATGGT
>LFJI01000204.1 GCA_001235855.1 Candidatus Burkholderia brachyanthoides | reverse complement strand
GTCTGTTGGAACGTCTTCAGCCGTGCTAAATAGGGTTTTTGAACTGGCCTCTTAGGTACAGGAGGATCAATTCTTGAAAATAAACACCCACCCCGCCCCACTGACTCGCACGTGCCCGGCGCGCGTGCTGCCCTGTGCGCCGCGCTCGCCGCCGTTTCCACTCGTGACGCTCCATCCGCCGCCCGCTCATGCGCAGACGCAAAGCGCGGCTCTGGCGGGCCAGAAGCTCACGAATCAGCAGATCGACTCCGCTCATCGCGCTTTATCCGGATGCGCTGCTCGCGCAGATGCTGATGGCATCGACCTATCCATAGGAAGTCGAGCAGGCGGCGCAATGGTCGCAGCAGAACCCGAACGTGAAAGGCGACGACGCCGTCAAGGCCGTGCAGTCGCAGCCATGGGACCCGAGCGTGCAATCGCTGGTTGCGTTCCCGCAGGCGCTCGCCACCATGGCGTCCAAGCCCGACTGGATGACGCAACTCGGCAACGCCTTCGTCGCGCAGCGGAGCGACGTGATGGGCTCCGTGCAGCGGCTGCGCCGTGCAGAGCGCCGGCAATCTGAAGACCACCGAGCAGCAGAAGATGGTCATCCAGCAGGCGCTGAGCACGAGCGTGACGACTATCCAGATAGAGCCGGCCAATCCGCAAGTAGTCTACGTGCCGAGCTATAGCCCGACAGTCGTCTATGGCACGTGGCCGTATCCGCCAGTCTATGTGCCGCCGCCTCCGGGCTATGCCATCGCGACCCGCCACCGGTCTCGCATTCGGCGCGGGCGTGGCGGTCGCCAATTCGCTGTGGGGCAACTGCGACTGGAATCACGGCGACGTGAACGTCAACGTGAACCGGTACAAAAACATCAACGTGAACAACCGGCTCAATGCGAACAGCAACAACGTGCGCTGGAACCGCAACGATCCGCAGTTCAATCGCA
The DNA here is from genome assembly GCA_001235855.1 of Candidatus Burkholderia brachyanthoides. Lineage (GTDB taxonomy): Bacteria > Pseudomonadota > Gammaproteobacteria > Burkholderiales > Burkholderiaceae > Caballeronia > Caballeronia brachyanthoides. Next base: position 4,947 of record LFJI01000204.1, on the reverse strand, counting down.
ATAACGTCAACAACAATCTCGCCAACCGGCAGAACAGCTTCAACAACCAGAATCTCGGCGGCACCAACCGCGATCAGTTCCGTGGCCGCGACGAGCAGCGCGCGCAACTGCGCAGACCTTGCAGCAGCGCACCGGGCAGAACGTGAATCGCGACAACGCATTGCGCGGCGTGGGCGATGGGCAGACCGCCCGGCAGGATGCGCAGCGCGGATAGGCGAGCCGGCAGTCGTTCCAGAATCGGCGGGGCAATCGAATGGGGGGCGAACGGCGGCGGCGTGCAGCGCACGAACAACGCGAGTGCGGGCGGCAATCTGGGCGCCAATGGCGGCGGTCTGCAGCGTCAGGGCGGCGGCTTCGGTGGCGGCGCTGGTGGCAGCTTCCACGGTGGCGGCGGAATTCATCGCCGTTGACCCACCCTTCAATTAGCACCGAACACATGGCGCACGCCCGATTCAGGAGCCCGAGATGACTCAAACGCAAGCCACCAACCCCACTCTCAAACGCGCGATGCTCGCCGCAATCGCGGCTGCATAGCTTTCGCTCGCGGCATCGCTCACGCACGCGCAAGCCGCCTACCCCACACCCGAGGCCGCGGCGCAAGCGCTGACCGACGCCATCGCCAGCAACGACGAAGCCGCGCTGTCCAAGGTGCTCGGCCGCGACCACGCGCGCTAATCTATGTGCCTATGTGCCGACCGACAACATCGGCGAACAGGACATCCATCAGTACCTCGCGTGGGCGCAGGAACACCGCATCGTCGAGGATGAGACGGAACGCAAAGGTCACCAGCGCCAGCGCGTGCATGTCGAAGTCGGTAATAGCGGCTGGACGCTGCCGATTCCGATCGTCCAGAGTCCACAAGGCTGGCGCTTCGACATGCTCGCCGCACGCGACGAAGTGCTCACACGGCGCATCGGCCGTAACGAGCGCTCGGCGATGCAGGTCGCGCTCGCCTACGTCGATGCGCAGAACGACTACCGCAAGCAAATGAACCACTACGGCAAGCGCTTCGTCAGCACACCCGGCACGTACGACGGCCTTTACTGGGACACCGCGCCCGGCGAGCCGGAAAGCCCGCTCGGTCCGCTCGCGGCGGCGATACCCAACAAGGCGACGGCATCGGCCGGTTACTACGGCTATCACTACCGGATTTTGACGGCGCAGGGTCCGCACGCGAATGGCGGCGCGAGAATTACATCGAACGCGGCCAGATGACGCAGGGCTTCGGGCTGATCGCGCGTGGCCAGCGAAGTACGGTGAGACCGACGTGATGTCCTTCATGATCGACTAGAGCAGGCAGTTCTACGAGAAGAACCTCGGGCCAAAATCGGCGGCGGTCGCGGCATTGCTCAAGTCGTTCGATCCGGATGCGTCGTGGACTGCCGTCACGCCTTGATGTCGTAACGTTTCTGTCACGCGCCGCTCGTTCAGAACGGCGCGTGGACACGCGAAAACGCCTCATCGCCAACGCCGGACTTTTTCAAGTAGTATAATTTATTTTGTTCTTCCCGATGGCGTAAAAACGCCAAAACACGACGCGCAGCGCCAGGCCAGCGGTATCTCATTCCGCCTGCGCCCCATGGCGACTGCCGCACCACTTCACCCCATCGCTCATCCTCGATTCGACTCGCCATGACTGCCCAACTCATCGACGGCAACGCCCTTTCCAAGACTCTCCGCGCCGATGTCGCTACCCGCGCTGCCGCCCTCACCGCCCGTGGGCACAAGCCGGGGCTCGCCGTCGTGCTGGTCGGCGACAATCCCGCGAGCGAGATCTACGTGCGCAACAAGGTGAAGGCGTGCCAGGACAACGGCCTGCATTCGGTGATGGACCGCTTCCCCGCCACGCTGACCGAAGCGGATCTGCTCGCGTATATCGCGAAGCTCAACGCCGATCCGGCGATCCACGGCATCCTCGTGCAACTGCCGCTGCCCGCGCATATCGACAGCCACAAGGTGATCGAGGCGATCGCGCCGGAGAAGGACGTCGACGGCTTTCACGTCGCCAACGCGGGCTCGCTGATGAGCGGCAAGCCGCTGTTCCGCCCGTGCACGCCCTATGGCGTCGTGAAAATGTTCGAGGCGCACGGCGTTGATCTGAAAGGCGCGAACGCGGTGGTGATCGGCCGCTCGAACATCGTCGGCAAGCCAATGGCGTTGCTGCTGCTCAAAGCGGGCGCGACCGTCACCATCTGCCATAGCAAGACGCGCGATATCGGCAAGCACACGCGCGACGCGGACGTGGTGGTCACCGCGAGCGGCCACCGCAACATCCTCACCGCCGACATGGTGAAACCGGGCGCGACGGTGATCGACGTCGGCATGAATCGCAACGAGGAAGGCAAGCTGTGCGGCGACGTCGATTTCGCGGCGGTGAAGGAAGTAGCCGGCTACATCACGCCGGTGCCGGGCGGCGTCGGCCCGATGACCATCACGATGCTGCTCGTCAACACGATCGAGGCAGCCGAGCGCGCGGCCCGAAGGTAGGTGATTGCCGCCACGTGCGATTTCTGTGCCGGATGCGCAGGAATCGCGCTGTTTTTACGCGCAGAAGCGCAAAATTCTGCGCGTCAATCGTCCCCTTAAAAACAATCCATTAACAGATTTTGGCGTCGCTGTCCCAATAATGCTCGGATAGAGCAAGAGCAAGCGAACATAGCCGGCGCGGCGCAGTCATCGGCGCGCCCGCGCTTCATCCGATACGAGAACGGGAGAGCCATGAGCGATACCACCGCAGCCACGCCTACCAGCGCAGCGACCGCAGCAACCAACCCGCTGCTCGATTTCTCCGACCTGCCGCGTTTCGGCGAGATCAAGCCCGAACATGTGACGCCCGTAATGAACGTGCTGCTCGCCTCCGCGAAAGCCGCCGTCGATCGCGCGGCCGCGCCGGACACGCCCACGACCTGGACGGATATCGTCGAAACGGTCGAACTCGAGTCGGAAAAGCTGTCGCGCGCATGGGGCGTAGTCGGCCATCTGAACACCGTCGCCGACACCCCCGAACTGCGCGCCGCGCATGCCGAGAACCTGCCGCGCGTCACCGAATTCTCCGCGAGCGTCGGCCAGAATCTAGCGCTGTACGAAAAGTACAAGGCCATCGCAGCGAGTCCGGAATTCGCCGGCCTCTCGCCCGAACGCAAGAAGATCCTCGAAAACTCGCTGCGCGACTTCCACCTGTCGGGCGCGGAGTTGCCCGAAGACCGCAAGCCGCGTTTCGCGCAATTGCAGGAAGAACAGGCGGCGCTCGCGAAGGCCTTTTCCGATCACGTGCTCGATGCGACCAACGCCTACGCGTATTTCGTCACGCAGCAAAGCGAACTCGCGGGGCTGCCCAACGACGTGATCGAAGCGGCGCGTGAAGCCGCCCAGCGCGATGGCAAGGAAGGCTGGAAGTTCACGCTGCATTTCCCGTCGTATTTCCCGGTGCTGCAGTATTCGGAATATCGCCCGATGCGCGAGGTCATGTATCGCGCCTATGTCACGCGCGCATCCGAACTCGGCGCCACTTACGGCGGCGGCAAGACCGAATGGGACAACACGGCGAACGTCGTCGAGACGCTCAAGCTGCGTCGTGAAGAAGCGCAAACGCTCGGCTATCAGAACTTCGCAGAAGTTTCGCTCGCGCCGAAGATGGCGGAGTCTCCCGCGCAGGTCATCGCGTTCCTCGAAGACTTGGCCAAGCGCGCGCGTTCCTACGGCGAGAACGACTGGATGGAGTTGAGCGCGTTCGCCGCGACGGAACTCGGCATGCCCGAGCTGCAACCGTGGGACATCACCTATGCGGCGGAAAAGCTGCGTCAGAAGCGCTATTCGTTCTCCGAGAACGAAGTGAAGCAGTACTTTTCGCAGGAAGCCGTGCTGAAGGGCCTGTTCAAAGTCACGGAGACGCTCTTCAACGTGTCGATTCGCCGCGACGAAGCCGCGGTGTGGAATCCCGAAGTGCGTTTCTTCCGCGTCGAAAACAAGGACGGAACGCTGGTCGCGCAGTTCTATCTCGATCTCTATGCGCGCGAAGGCAAGCGCGGCGGCGCGTGGATGGACGACGCCCGCTCGCGTCACAAGCGCGCGCAAGGCGGGGTGCAGACACCAGTCGCCTATCTCACCTGCAACTTCTCCGCGCCGGTCGGCGGCAAGCCCGCATGCTTCACGCACGACGAAGTGATCACGCTGTTCCACGAGTTCGGGCACGGGCTGCATCACATGCTGACGCGCATCGACGAACTCGGCGTGTCGGGCATCAACGGCGTGGAATGGGATGCGGTCGAACTGCCGTCGCAGTTCATGGAGAATTTCTGCTGGGAGTGGGATGTGCTCACCGATATGTCCGCGCACGTCGAGACCGGCAAGCCGCTGCCACGCGAACTGTTCGACAAGATGCTCGCGGCGAAGAACTTCCAGAGCGGTCTCGGCACGCTGCGCCAGATCGTCTTTTCGATGTTCGACATGGTGCTCCATACGTCCTACGATCCGTCGAGCACGACGCAGAACGTGAACGACCTCGCGCGTGAAATCAACGAGAAATTCCATGTGATTCCGCAGGTGTCGTTCTCCCGTTGGCCGAACACCTTCAGCCATATTTTTGCGGGCGGTTATGCGGCGGGTTACTACAGCTACAAGTGGGCCGAAGTGCTGTCCGCCGATGCTTACGCCGCCTTCGAGGAAGCTGCCAAGGCCACCAACGGCTCGGTGCTGAACGCGGAAACAGGCACGCGCTATCGCCGCGAGATTCTGGAGGTGGGCGGCAGCCGCCCGGCGATGGATTCGTTCAAAGCGTTCCGCAGCCGCGAGCCGGATATCGACGCGCTGCTGCGTCATAACGGCATGTCGGGGCAGGCGGCGCACTGAGCACTCGCTGCTTTCATGAAAAAACGCCGGCTTTCGAGCCCGGCGTTCAGACTGCTGACCAACCCCACGTTTTGGAAAACGTGGGGTTTAATGAGATG
>LFJI01000203.1 GCA_001235855.1 Candidatus Burkholderia brachyanthoides | reverse complement strand
GCATCCGTAAGGGCGCGGTTCTGATAACTGACGGCTACGAGCCCTACAAACGACATCGCTCAACGCTACGACCTCGTGCACCTCGGATGTTGGGCGCACTTGAGACGGTACTTCATCAAAGCCGAGGAGAACGTGCCGAAAGCCACGCGTTCACCCGATCTGCTCGCGACACGCTTCATCATGCTGATCGGCAAGCTGTTCGCTGCGGAGGCCCGCTCCAAGCGCTCCAATAATTGGGAACTTGAGCGACGACAGCGATTGCGACGGCGATACAGCATGCGCATACTCGACGCCATCTACGCCCTGGCGCTTGCGCAGTCGTCCGGCGTCGTGCCAAAAAGTTTGCTTGGAAAGGCACTGACCTATCTACGCGAGCAATGGCCGAAGCTGATCCGCTATGTCGAGAACGGCAATTGGCCTATCTCAAACAACCCTTGTGAAAACGCGATTCGCCCCTTCGTCGTTGGGCGCCGCTCATGGCTTTTTAGCGACACGGTTGCGGGGGCAAACGCAAGCGCAAACCTCTACAGCCTGATCGAAACGTGCAAAGCCGGGCGCATCGATCCCTACCGTTACCTTCACTGGTGTTGTTCCAGCGCCTTCCTCTGGCGAAGAACGTTGACGACTACGACGGGCTGCTTCCTTGGAAGATGCCCGCAGATCTCCGCTGACCCGCTTCGCTACCCAACCTCAAGTGCTCTGCCATCGCCCTCAGAGAGGCGTCGGTCGTGGACCGCTTACATCTGGTTCTTGTCCATCGGCTCGCGGCTTCGCTCCACGCTTCCTCCCCACGATCGGTCGCCCTTTCGCAGTTGCGCTTCGCTTCATTCCCTGTGACCAGCTTATGGCGGGACTTGCACCCGCAGGAGTGCACCCATGCTGGGAGCACAATGAAAACGCCGTCACCTTGGTGACGGCGTGGAATAAATAGCGGCCGATCGATCGCGCTTATTTCTTCTTTTTGGTGGAGGCGTGCGCCGGAGCGGTGGCCTTGGCCGTTTTCGCCGGCGCGGCCTTGCCCTTCGCCTTCGACGCCGGCACGTGCGTACCGATGCGCAACACACCGCCCGCCGACTTGCCCGACGCCGACACCGTCTCGACGCGCACCGGACCCGGTTCCGCCGGCACCGTGCGCCCGTACGGCACGTGCAGCACGACGACCTGCCCCGGCATGAGCATTTCGCGATGCGTGCGGTTCCACGCGCGGATCTGCCCGACCGACACGTCGTAGTGATCGGCGAGCGTGGCGATCGACTGCTTGCGACGCACGCGGATCAGCATCTTGCACGTATCCGGCACGTCGCGCTCGACGGCGAGCATGGCGTTTTCGGCGATATCGGCGCTGATGTCCTCGTCGTCGTCGTCGGTACGCGGCACGACGATGGTCGAACCCGGCTTCAGACGCATGCCCGCCGGAATGCGGTTGACCGACATGAGCGTGTCGGCATCGACACCGATTTTTTCCGCGATGGCCGCAGGGCGCGCTCGCTCGGTGACCCTATAAGTGGTCCATGACGACAGTGCGCCCGAATAAGAACCGAGATTCTTCTGGAACACAGTCGCATTGTCGAACGGCAGCAGGATCTGCGGATTGGTCGCGCCGAGAATGACCGGCTTCGAGAACGACGGATTGAGCGAGCGGAATTCCTCGACGCTCATGTTCGCGAGTTTCGCGGCCATCGTTACATCGGTGTCGCGCGCGGTCGTCACCGTGACGAAGTACGGGTGATTCGGAATGTCCGGCAGCGTCAGGCCGTACAACTGCGGATTCGACACGATGTTCTTGACCGCCTGCAGCTTCGGCACGTAATTGCGCGTCTCGTTCGGCATGCGCAGGCTTTCGTAGTCGGTCGGCAGCCCGGCCGCTTCGTTACGCGCGATGGCGCGCTGCACGTTGCCTTCGCCCCAGTTGTACGCGGCGATCGCCAGATGCCAGTCGCCGAACATATCGTACAGGCGCGAGAGATAGTCGAGCGCAGCGCTGGTCGATGCCAGCACGTCGCGGCGCTCGTCCTGCCACATGTTCTGCTTGAGGTTGTAGTCGCGGCCGGTTCCGGGCACGAACTGCCACATGCCCGCCGCCTTCGCAACCGACAACGCCTGCGGGTTATAGGCCGACTCGATGAACGGCAGCAGCGCCAGTTCCGTCGGCATGTGGCGCTGCTCGAGTTCCTCGATGATGTGATAGAGGTACTTCTGCGAGCGCCCCGTCATGCGCTCCACGTAGTCCGGGCGCTGCGCATACCAGTTGACCTGCATGTCGACGAGATCGCTTTGCAGATCTGAAATCTGGAAGCCCGCGCGAATACGAGACCAGAGATCCGCCGAGCCGGCGAGATCTGTAACGGGTGTCTTGTCTACGTCGATGGTTTCCTTGGCTGCGGCGGTGCGGCGAATCGTATCGGCGACTTTTTGCTGCGAGGCTTCGGTGGGGGTGGCGTTGGCTGTGGTGGATCTGGGTGCTGTCGGACCTTGACTGGCGCAGGCGGCCAGCATGAGGACGGATAGCACACTAAGTGTTAGTCGCATGAACGTCTCGGCATCCAAAGGATGATGCTTGGAAATATTGAAGCCGATGGTACGGAACCGCACTTAAGGCGTCAATAAGAATGCACGCAAAACTCCTGCAAAATCCGTTACCTAACGGCGTTTTCTATGATTGGGATGAAGTTGACCACAAATTCGTTCAGGTTAGCGGAACTTGTCCTTCCAGCCGCGCATCGGCGTGAACGCCGTCAGGCGGTCTTCCCACGAGTTCGCTGAACTGCAGCGACAGCGCCCGCCGCCCGATCGGAACGTCGGTGCGCAGGAAGGGATTCACCGCTTTTTCATGGCCGATGCTCGTAGGCAGCGTCGGCTTGCCGGCCGCGCGCAGCGCTTGAGCGTCTTCGCTCCAGCGTTCGAGGTCTTCGTTTTGCCGATCGCACGCCAGCGCGAAACGGATGTTCGACAAGGTGTATTCGTGCGCGCAGTGGGCCTGAGTCGCCTCGGGGACGCCGCGAGTGCATCGAGCGATGCAGCATCTGCTCAGCGGTGCCTTCGAACAGACGCCCGCAGCCGCTCGCTCGCGAACAGCGTGTCGCCGCAGAAAAGATGCGGCGTGCCGCCTGGATCGGCCGCCTGGAAATATGCGATGTGGCCGGCCGTGTGACCCGGAACGTCGATTACCGACAACTCCATCGCAGGATGCTCGATACGCACCGAATCGCCGCCGCGCAAACGCTGAGTCAGATGCTCGATGCGTTCGCCGGCCGGGCCGTAGACGAGAACGCCGCCATCGGCCTTTCGGCTATCCAGCAGTGCTTTCACGCCGCCGAAGTGGTCATTGTGATGGTGCGTGAGTAAAATAGCGGTCAGCCGCCAGCCGCGTTCGGCGAGGTACGCCTCGACCGGCGTGGCGGCGCCCGGATCGACGACCACCGCATCGCGCGAGTCGTAAACGAGCCAGATGTAGTTGTCTTCGAACGCCGGAACTGGCACGTATTCAAGCGCTTTCTGGGCAGGTGAATTCATAGCGATTCCATGGTCCCTTACAGGGCCGAACATTAACGCGGCAACCCGAACATGTCAGACCGATCGATTATAGACTGGCCCGCCTGGACGATCTCCGCGCCCGGACGCTACGTGCTCGACTGGGAGCAAGCGCTGCTCGATCAAGTGGTCTCGGACATCTTCGGCTATCACGCGTTGCAGCTCGGCATGCCGCAACTCGACGCGCTGCGCGAGAATCGCATGACCGGCCGCGCGCTCGTGCTCGACACGGAAAGCGGTGCGAGCGCGCCGTACACCATGCCGCGCGCGGCATCGCCGGGTGTGAGCGCTCTGCCCGCCGCCAGCGCGCCCGAGGGACGCAGCACCGTGTGGTGCGATCTGCTCGACCTGCCCTTCGAGGCGCAAAGCGTCGATCTGCTCGTGCTGCCGCATACGCTCGAATTTTCGCCCGATCCGCACCGGCTGTTGCGCGAAGCCGAACGTGTGCTGGTGCCTGAAGGCCAGTTGATCATCCTCGGCTTCAATTCGTTGAGCCTGTGGGGCACGCGACAGTCGCTGGGCAAGGTCGCGGGACGGCCGTTCGTGCCGGCGGCGCATGAAATGATCGCGTTCACGCGTATCAAGGACTGGATCAAGCTGCTCGGCTTTGACCTTGAACGCGGACGCTTCGGCTGCTATCGTCCACCGCTTCTCACGGATAAATGGCTGCAACGCTATCGTTTCATGGAGCCGGCCGGCGATCGCTGGTGGCCCATTTTCGGCGCGGCCTACATGATCACGGCGATAAAGCGCGTGCGCGGCATGCGGCTCATCATCGGTCCGCGCAAGCTCAAGAAACCCGCGCTCGCGCCCGGTCTCGCGCCGGTCGCCGCCCCGCACACTCGCAACGAGATTGATGACTGAATCTGCATCGAACAAGGTAATCGACATCTACACCGACGGCGCTTGCAAGGGCAACCCGGGCCCGGGTGGCTGGGGCGCGCTGCTGCGCTACGGCTCAACGGAGAAGGAACTGTTCGGCGGCGAGCCCGCGACCACCAACAATCGCATGGAACTGATGGCCGTCATCGCCGCGCTCGAAGCGCTCAAGCGTCCGTGCCAGGCCGTGATCCATACCGATTCGCAATACGTGCAGAAAGGCATCGGCGAATGGATTCACGGCTGGAAGAAAAAGAACTGGATGACCGCCGCCAAGACGCCAGTGAAAAACGCCGACCTGTGGAAACGGCTCGACGCGCTGGTCGCGCAGCATGAGGTCGAATGGCGCTGGGTCAAGGGCCACGCAGGGCATCCCGAGAACGAACGCGCCGATGCGCTCGCCAATCGCGGCGTGACATCGCTCGCCGAAAGCTAATCGCACGAACAACACGCACATCTTCATGCGCCAACTGATACTGGACACAGAAACCACCGGCCTCAACGCCAAGACAGGCGACCGGATCATCGAAATCGGCTGCGTCGAGCTGATCAACCGGCGGCTCACCGGCAACAACCTGCATCTCTACGTGAATCCCGAGCGCGACAGCGATCCGGGCGCACTGGCCGTGCACGGCCTCACGACCGAATTCCTGAGCGACAAGCCCAAGTTCGGCGAGATCGCCGCGCAGTTACGCGATTTCATCGCGGGAGCGGAGTTGATCATCCACAACGCGCCGTTCGACGTCGCCTTTCTCGATGTCGAGTTCGGCATGCTCGGCCTGCCGAAGGTGGCCGAGAGCTGCGCGGATGTGATCGACTCGCTCGCACAGGCCAAGCAGATGTTCCCCGGCAAGCGCAATTCGCTCGATGCCTTGTGCGATCGCTTCGGCATCAGCAACGCGCATCGCACCTTGCACGGCGCACTGCTCGACTCGGAGCTGCTCGCCGAAGTCTATCTGGCGATGACGCGCGGTCAGGAAAGCCTCGTCATCGACATGCTGGGCGATCAGCCGACGGAAGACGCAGTCGCGACAGCGCGCGTCGCACTCGATGATCTCGATCTGCCGGTGATCGTCGCGAACGGCGACGAACTCGCCGCGCACGAAGCCGTGCTGAGCGACCTCGACAAGGCGATCAAAGGCACGAGCGTCTGGCGCAAGGAAGAGACTCAGGCTGCGGACGATGCCGTCGCCGCATAATTTTTGCGAATTTGCTTAAAGAAGCTCTTTACGAATCGCGAAACGCCTAACATAATTTTGCCTTTATCCGGGTGGTTAGCTCAGTGGTAGAGCACTGCCTTCACACGGCAGGGGTCACTGGTTCGATCCCAGTACTACCCACCAGATTTCTGGTGTTGGTAAAACGAGCACCGAAGATTAAAAAGCCCAAGTCTCACGACTTGAACTACACCCCAAAGGTTGGACGCTGATCCAACCTTTGGGGTGTTTTTCATGGCGAAGTACAGCGAGCAG
>LFJI01000202.1 GCA_001235855.1 Candidatus Burkholderia brachyanthoides | reverse complement strand
TTGAACATGACCCTATTCGCTATGCAGCTTGATTCACGTTCGTTGATGCCAGATCTATTCGTATTCGCCGACGTCGCGGCCCACCCGCGGCAACTCACGGTTCCGTCGAGTTCGCCGTCCGCACGTCAAATTCGCTTGTTTCACCGAGTGCAATTTCGCGACGTGTTTCCACTGCGCAAGGCACCGGCACCGCGTTTGCTACAGCAATCTTCAACATTGGTTAAGAACCATGCTGCGCGGAGCCTATGACGGCCGCGCCCCGCTCTCCCCGGCGGGCGGCGATATTCGGAACTGAACACGGAGTCATTTCGATCACGAATGCTCTTCATCACGAGGGCCTTTGGCGCAAACTCCAAACTCAATTCGCAGGCTCAGAAGCCAGACCTCACCATCGTCGATCACTCGCTGCTTAAGCACGCCGTCGGCGCCATGGCCATCGGTAACGCGATGGAATGGTTCGACTTTGGCGTGTACAGCGACATCGCCGTCACGCTCGGCAAGGTCTTTTTCCCGTCGAGCAGCCCGGCCGCGCAGTTGCTGGCGACCTTCGGCACCTTCGCTGCCGCGTTCCTCGTGCGTCCCTGGGCGGCATGGTGTTCGGGCCGCTGGGCGATCGCATCGGCCGCAAGCGCGTGCTGCGATGCCGATGATCATGATGGCCATCGGCACGTTCTGTATCGGGCTGATTCCGAGCTACGAGACCATCCGGCGTCGCCGCGCCGATCCTGCTGCTCGCGGCGCGCGCGCCTGCTGCAGCGCTCGACCGGCGGCGAGTATGGCGGCGCAGTGACGTTCATCGCCGAGTTCTCGCCGGACAAGAAGCGCGGGTTCATGTCATGGCGAGCTTCCTCGAATTCGGCACGCTGGTCGGCTACGTGCTCGCGCGGGCGTGGTCGCGGTGCTGTGACAGCGGTGCTGTCGCAAGACGATCTGCTGTCGTGGGGCTGGCGCATTCCGTTCATCATCGCGGGTCCGCTGGGTCTGATCGGGCCCGTACATCCGGATGAAGCTCGAAGAGACGCCCGCCTTCCAGCGCGAAGCCGAAAAGGCCGAAGCCGTGTCGCACAAAACCACCAAGCAGCAATTCCGCGAAACGCTGCTCCAGCAATGGCGTCCGCTGCTGCAACGTGTCGGCCTCGTGCTGATCTTCAACGTAACCGACTACATGGCGCTGTCGTATCTGCCGAGCTATCTGTCGGCGACGCTCAAGTTCAACGAGACTCACAGCCTGTTCATCGTGCTCGTCGTGATGGTGATGATGATGCCGCTGACGCTCTTGTGCGGCCCTCTGTCGGACGCCATCGGCCGCAAGCCGGTGGTACTCGCGGGCTGCGTCGGCCTGTTGCTGCTGTCAATTCCGGCGCTCTCGCTGATCCGCATGGGTACAATTCCGTCGATCTTCGCGGGCATGATGATCCTGGGCGCACTGCTCTCGACCTTCACGGACGTGATGCCGTCGTCGCTGCAGGCGCTGTTTCCGACCAAGATCCGCTATGGCGCGCTCGCGATCGACTTCAACGTGTCGGTGTTGCTGTTCGACGGCACGACGCCGCTCGTCACCGCATGGCTCGTCGAGAAGACCGGCATGTTAACGATGCCCGCGTACTACCTGATGGGCGTGTCGGTCATCGGCATCGTCTCGGTGATCGCGCTGCACGAAAGCGCGAAGAAGCCGCTTAAGGGTTCGCCGCCCGCCGTGGCGTCGCACTCGGAAGCGCAGGCGGTGTTGCGCGGCCATCGCGTAGCGTCCGAGATGGACGATCATCTGCTGGAAGGCACGGCGCGCGCGTAAGCGAGCCACGCAATACGCGCTGAACGAAGCCGACGCGTCGCGCGTCGGCTTTTTTTATGCAAGCAGCGGCACGATGCGCACATCGTGCCGCGCGCCGTCGATATCTAGCAGCGCCACCGTGACCGGCAATTTGAAGCGGTGCGGCCCCGCGCTGCCGGGATTCACTAACAGCACGCCGTCGCGACGTTCGATGAGCGACTTGTGCGAATGACCGGTGACGACGACATCAACGCCATCGAGCGGCACCGGGACATCGGCAATATCGTGCACGACGTAGATGGTCTGGTCGCGCCGCCGAGTTGCACGCGCGCCTGCTCTGGCAGGAACACGACGGTTTCATCGACGTCGTTGTTGCCCGCGCACGACCGTCAGCGGCACGAGGGCCGCGAGCGCGTCGAGCCTGCAGATGTCGCCCGCATGCACGATATGCGCGACACCGCGCAGCGCATCGAGCGCTTCGGGGCGTACGAGATTGTGGGTATCGGAGATGAGGCCGACGCGCATATCATCTCGTTGAGCAGCATGCGTTCGATACGGCGGTCCGGCACGAGCCAGATTGCGGCGAGATACAGCAGCACGGACACCTGGCCCTTGCGGTCCGCGCCGAGCGCCTGCGTGAGTTGCGCGTTGTCGCCGTGCATGGCGGTCAGCGTGTGCGGGTGAGGATGTACCACGCGAGCGCCGTCATGAAGAGCACAAAGCCGTAGCAGGCGGTCGGCACGGGGCTCAGATGGCTTTCGCCCATCCAGTCGGTCGTGATGGGAAATAGCGAGAGCCAGAACAGCAGATGCAGGTTGGCCCACAGCACGGAGCCGTTCACGCGCTGGATCGCGTGACAGAGGTGGTGATGGTTGTTCCAGTAGATGCCGACATAGATGAAACTCAGCACATAGGCACAGAATGCCGGCACCATCGGCGCGAGCGCGGCGAAATCCTCACCCTTAGGCACTTTCAGTTCCAGCACCATGATCATGATGATGATGGCGATCACGCCATCCCTGAATGCTTCGAGCCGGGTCTTGCCCATCGTGAGTCCTCGCGATTTTCTGATTCGTTGCGATTATGCGCGAGGGGCGCGAACGTGTCTCATTTGACTCGCTGCGCGCGAGCGCTGCCCTGCGCGGGCGCGGTTTGGGCATGGTAGGACGCAATGGTAGAATCGCGTCCGCTTGGCCGGGGTGATGAAATTGGTAAACATAGCGGACTTAAAATCCGCCGCCTAACGGCTTGCCGGTTCGAGTCCGGTCCCCGGCACCAGGCCTCCATCACATTGCGTATCGCACGCGATGCTCGTTGCCTCCCGCTTCACCCGCCGCTTGTAGATTGTTAGCATCCGCGGCGAGCCTCCGTTCCGCCTCAAACGGCATTCAACAAACGCTCCGCATCCCGCACGGCATCGCACAGCGCTTCGAGCGGCGTGTCGCGATCCAGCAGGCACAGGTGCTCGATATCGAACGGCAGCGCTTCCACACCGACGAACCGCACGGTCCCGCCGAAACATTCCCGCGTCCTGCCACGGCGTACCGAGGCGATGTAATGCGGGGTGACATACAGGGCTACTGGCATCATGGCGGCCTCCACCAATCTACTCTCCGGCCGTCACCTTGCGACCGGTGAGGCACAGTCTAGTCAGGCGCGCCCCGCGCGCGAACCCTCGCTACTCAGGGAAAACATCTCCCCATTGCGATGACACCTGCGCTAATCCAGGCGCGCGACTCACCACCGCTTGCCCGAGCACCACGCGCAACATAATGGCGGCCCCACGCCTCGCCGTGTGCGATCGCTTCGGCGACGGTCTCGAACGGGCCGTGGCCGCCCGTCATCTCACCCGAATCGCCCGCGAGCGTCGAACCGTGCACCGGACGCTGGTCGACCCGCGTAACGCGCACGCGAATCGCGTAACGCTCGGGCGGCGTGCCGGCAGCGCCATCACCATCGACGGTGGGCGGCGCTTTCAGCACCGGATGCAGAGACAGCAGGTAATCGCCCACTTCGATCTCTTTTTGCATGACGTTTGCCTCCATCGATCCAAACGCAATACGAGCGGCCAGGCGCCCGAGCCGATTGGGCTACCGCTTCGCGTATTGAAACAAGCACCCCGCCGTGCGCTGATCCCCGCGCAATGCACTACAGTGAAGCGTCGCGTGCCGGTGTTAGCTCGCCGCACCCTTCCTTCTCCGACGGCCGCGCGGCCTCGTCCCACCCGAATCCATCGATGAACAATCGCTCCCGCTTGCTTCTCTCGCTCTGTCTTCCGCTCGCGCTGCTCGGCGGCTGCACGTCCTACTTATCGCAACGTCGAAGCATGCAAAGACAAGGTGCGCGCCGAGTATCCGAACGCCACCAGCGCGCCGCTGAAAATCACCGGTTCCGGCGCGAGCTACCATGGCACGCGCGTGATCGTGCGCGGAGAATATCCGGAAGCGCCCAAGCCGCCCGCGACCAAAACGGTCAAGACCGCGACCGCCGCCGAATGCACCTTCAGCGAAGTCACGCTCACTGGTTTCCAATGGCTCTCGCCCGCCCGCCTGGCAACGCCCAAGACCGCCGACGAAGCCGCGCAGTATAAGCTTTCACGCGGGCGTTTCATCTAGAACGAAGCGCGATCCTCGACGGAGACCAAGCCCATGCTGCTCGCCCAGATCAGCGACACGCACATCACCGCGCCGGGCACGCTCGCGTACGGCCGTGTCGATACCGCCGGCTTTCTGACGCGCGCCATCGACACGCTCAACGCGCTCGATCCGCGCCCCGACGCCGTACTGATCACCGGCGAATATGGTCTGCGGGCGGCATCGACGAATACTGGCAGCTGCGCACGCTGCTGGAGCGTTTTTACCTTGCGCTGGTATCCCCGCTGGTCGGCAATCACGACGACCGCGCGAACCTGCGGCGCGTGTTCGGCGAGCGCGCCGAACTGGCGGGCGACGGCTTCGTGCAATACGCGTTCGATACCGCCGAGGTGCGCGTGATCGCGCTCGATACGCTCGATCCCGGCTCGGGCACCGGGCGGCTCTGTGCGGCGCGGCTCGCGTGGCTCGAAGCGCAGCTCGATGCCTGCTGCGAGCGCCCCGTGCTGATCGCGATGCACCACATCCGCCGTTCGCGTGCGGCATCGGCTTCATGGACCCGATCCGTCTCGCCCGGACGACGCCCGCGTGCTCGATACGCTGCTGCGGCATCCGAACGTGGAGCGCGTCGTGTGCGGGCATCTGCACCGGGCGATCACGGTGCGTTTCGGCGGCACCGTCGCGTGGTGCGCGCCTTCGATCGCGCATCAGGTGGCGCTGCAACTGACGCCCGACACCATCACCATGGAGCCGCCCGCGTTCGGCGTGCATTTGTGGCGCGCGGAGACCGGCCTGGTCACGCACTGCGTGAGCGTCGATCAGGGCGGCGGCCCGCTGGCGTTCTAAGCCCCTCCGCCCCACTTAGTGGGAATTAAGCCTTCCCTCTTCAGAACCTTCGATTTGTCCCGTTAATGCTGATACGCGCCGTATTCATCCGACATAAGCGCGAACAACAATAACGGAGACACTATGACGATTGTCACGAGGCAAGAGGCACCCTTGCTTTGACCCTGACCGCCAAGTTCGCTCGCCCACTTCGGCGCGCTCAGCGCTTATCTCACGCGGAATACGGATCATCCCATCCTGTAAGGCTCGCTGATCGGCACCACGCCCGGACTACTCAAGGAAGTCGCCGATGGCACCTGCCGCGGCGACGGTTTCTCTTACAAGGATCTCGCCGCCGATGCGCTCGGCGCGGTGGTCAGCGCCTCGCTCACGCACTGGGCGATCACCTATTGCGTAATTCGCGGAAACTGGACACGCGTTTCGCGTGAAGGTGGACAGTCGGAGCGCAGCGACGCGGGGTTTTCGCTTTTTACTCTGACTGCAGATTGGTGGTCAAACTCTTTTTACGCTTTTCGCATCGATTCGCCGCTGAGGTTGATGCGGTAGGTGTTGTGAACAAGTCGATCCAGAATGGCGTCGGCGAGCGCCGGATCGCCAAGTACTACTGTGTCATAAAATCACTGGCATTATAGGAGCTTCTTCATCCTTTGCATGAAGAAGCGATGGACTGGGAGACATCGTTCGACGAGTACCTGGAACACCTATGCGACA